>CAJAKT010000465.1 GCA_903940375.1 uncultured bacterium
CGCCCGACTCCACGATCGGGCAAGGCCTTGCGGTACGCGGAGAGACCGCCAGGACCTCCAGTGACGAGGCGCAGGCATGGATGAACGACATCGGGCATTTGGTCCGAGGAAATGGACGAACCGGACCCCTTGACGGGTCTCCCAAAGCGCCGTAACCTGTTGCAGCGCAACGGATTTCGGCTGGGGGCCGCCTCGGGGAACCGTCGCTGCGCTCCTCCCCACCCCGGACCTACGCATTACGAGCGCACTCACGGTTAGGGGTATTCGTTTAGTACCAACGGTTTTGAGTCCGTTTCGGTACGGCAAGTTCCGGGTTAATCGAGGTCATTTCGGTTTAATTCGGGGGTAGAACTTCCCGCTGACGTGGCTTCGGATGACGTGGTCGCACGCAGCCGACCTTCGGCGGATCGAAGACACCTGCCAGCACCATGCTGACGATACCGGCCAGGGATTCCTCAACCACAGCAACAGATTCCGGCGAGTGCAAGGATCCACCCATGAGCGACCGCCACTTCTCGGAGACCGACCTCGCCCGAATCCGTCGTTGGTGCACAGCGCAGTCCGCCAAGCTGCCCGCCGATCAGTTGCGCATCACATGCTCAATCGGCGCACGCGCCGTCGACATTGGCGAGGAGCGGCCGCCGTGGGAAGGTTCCGCCTCCGATCCGTGGACCTTCATGGCGGTGGCCCGGCTCACCTACGTCAAGTCGCGAGGCGAGTGGTCACTTGGCGTCAGCGACTCCAACGGCGACTTCCGTCGCTACACGCCGCTGCCGACCGGAAGCCTCACGTCACTGCTGAACGAGATCGATGCTGATCCGATGTGTGCCTTCTGGGGTTGAGCAAGGACACCGCGAGGACCCCTGCCCGGCTACCCCGTCGTTCCGCCGTCGGGGGCGAGGGCCGCCCACGCGCGCACCACCTCGGCTCTGGCCTGCGCCGCCGTAATCGACAGCCGGGTCTGGTGCGCGAGGTCGCGTTCCCACACATTCTCAGCCGGAGCCGCCGGGATCGTTGACACCGACGGCAACGACCGGAACGGCCCGAGCGCGGCGAAGAGTTCGGCGGCGGCCCCCGTGAAGGGGCGGAGACGTGCCAAAGCGGCCAGGTCCCACAGGTCACGCGGTGCACGCCGATCCATGAGTGTGACGGTCTTCCACGCAACGAACGCGTCGATGGTCGGCACCAGGAGGGTCGCCGGTCCGGCGTCGGCGTACCGCTGCTCGAGTTCGCGGCGCTCGAAGGGCCACGCAGGGTAGTGATCCGAGGGCAGCAGTTGCAGTTGGACCTTGGGCCCGCTCGGGAATGCGGCCGTGACGGGTTCAGCTCCGCGAGCATTGATGAGTCCCGGCTGGAAGGTTGGCCTGCCGAACTCACGCGCCAGGCGACGCGTGAGGCTTCGTGACAATGCGTCAGCGACGTCGGCACGTGCTCCGACTGAGATGAGGTCTATGTCCTCGCTGAGCCGGCCCACCGGCAGGAACGTGCGGGACAGCGCTGTTCCCCCGTAGAACTTGATCCGCTCGCCCAGATCGTCGGAGATGGCAGCCAGGGCATGGGAGATGAGATGGTCCCGCTCGACCTGGGCGTCATCGGCGCCAAAGGCGGCCTTGACGTTCTGGCGGTCTGCATCACTGAGCATGCGCGACCAACGTTCGGGCACGGTGCAGCGCCGCCTGACCACGCACTCGGACTGCCAGGTCTGCTAGTTCGTCGACGTCCACGGACATCATCAGGTTCCGGACGGCCTCCGTCCTCGGATCGCCTTCGTCGTCGAAGGCCCCGGTGCTGAGATCCAGGATCGTCTGGGCGACGGAGGTGACCCGCCCTGGCCCGAGCTCGGTTTCGAGGAAGTCGAGGTCCAGGCGCTCCGGATCTCTCTTGCGGAACGTCACTTGCCCCGGTC
>CAJAKT010000466.1 GCA_903940375.1 uncultured bacterium
ATTGACCACGTTGACCTGGGACGTCATCTGGTAGCCCGGCCCGAGCCAGCCTTGCGAGATCAGCGCGATCACGTCGTTGGCGTAGTAGCGGACGAACAGATCCGGCGCACGCACCGCCAGCTTCTCCAGTGCGTTCCAGATGCGGTCATTGGCACCGGGCTTGCCGAAGTGATCTCCTGCCGCTCCACCGGCCGCATGCTGCTCGGCGATGATCTCGTTGAATGCGGACGTGACCGCGTCGACGATCTCGACGTCGGGGAATGCACCGGCGAACACCACGACGCCCGGCCCGTCAGCCAGAGCCGTCGCCAGTTCCCCCTGCAGCGAGCGACGCCCGTCAGGATCGGCCATCACCTGCGCAATGTCGGCGTAGTCGTAGACCAGAACCCCGCTGGCGACCGCACTCGCATGGGGATAGTCGGACACCACTGTTCCCGGCGCCGTGACCTCGATCAGATCCGACAGCCGACAATCAGCGGCAGTGAGCCGCGCTGGCCACGGGACGGATGCCACGCCGGGCCTACTTGTCCGGGTTGGGGAGAGTCACATCGCGGACGAACGCCTCGAGCTCGGTGTTCGCCGTGAGGAACTGCCGCAATGTGCGAGCCGTGGCGCCGTACTGAGTGAAGTCCGGGATCGCGAGCCCGTATTCGTCATAGGCCTTGCGGAACTCCGGGAAGTTGTCGTAGAGATCGGCAACGATGCGTGGGTCCACCGGATCGTCCAGGCGATGGGTCGGCTCGATGCCGCTCGCATTGAGTCGCTTCTGCCAGCCGAACGGCGGTGAGATGACGACATTGCCGCCGATGAACTGACTCCAGTGCATGTGATTGCGGAAGGCCGCCGACAGCAGGCGCGTGCGGTAGCCCCGCTCCTGGTAGATCGTGTAGGCCTTCTTGAAGACTGCTACGCCCGCCCATTCCATGATCCCGGGATCAACGGTAATCTGGTCGCGCTCCGCGGAGACACGCATCCAGTCGTCGGTCCGGCCGACCATGATCGTGCAGACAGGACCCATCGTGCTCACATCCAGGCCCTCTGCTTCGCGGCGACGCAGTCCGCGCTCCACGGCCTCCGCCACAGCGATCGCCTGCGGTACCGTGAACGACACGGTCGCGTTGATGCTGACACCCCGATACGTGGCCTCCTCAAAGGCCGCGGCACCGGCTTCAGTGACCGGGATCTTCACGATCATGTTCGGTGCGAGCGTGCTGAACTCGACCGCCTGCTCGACGATGGCGGCCGTGTTCCGGTAGTGCCGCGGGTCCGTCTGAATCGACAGCCGCCCGTTCACCCCGTCGTAGCGCTCGAACGCCGGCTCGAGCAGGGCGGCCGCCTCAACCGACAGGCGCTTGACCATCGCCCAGCCGATCTCGTCCTCGGTCGCCGTCGGATTCGCAGCCGCATACTCGCGAATGCGACCGACCCATGTCGGAGCGTCCGCCTTCAAGGCGGCCAGGGCGATGACGGGATTGCAGGTAGCGCCCACTGCCCCCCAGCCGATCGCCTCCGCGAGCTCGATGGGATCCGCCGAGTCATTCCACAGACAGGTCGGGGTCGTCTCCGTCATCCGCAGCAGCGGTGAAACGGTCATGTGGGCCTCCCGGGTGGGTCAGGACTGGTGGGTCAGGACTGGGTGGGGAATCCGAGGTTGATGCCGCCGTGGCTGGGGTCCAGCCATCGGCTGGTGATGACCTTGCCGCGGGTGAAGAAGTGGACGCCCTCGGTGCCGTGGGCGTGGCTGTCGCCGAACAGCGATGCCTTCC
>CAJAKT010000467.1 GCA_903940375.1 uncultured bacterium
ACGGCCATCGCCCGGTAGTCGATCTCCAGGTCGGCGAGGCGTGACTCGACGGTGCGCTCGGTCTCGGCGAGTGTGTGCGGCCCGGCCACCTGGATCTCCCTACGACTGCGCTGGATGTTGCCGTGTGCGATGCAATCCTAGGTCAGTTCGCGAAAGCCACCTGGTCGAGGAAGGCATCGACGAGTTCGTGCGCCCTGCGCGCAGCGTCCTCCCCCTCCGCGAGCGTGTGCTGGTAGAGGATCTCGGCGTCCTGACCGTCCTCCTGGACCTTCTCGGTGCCGCCGAGGGTCAGCCAGCCATGGAGTGACGCGGCGGTGACCTCGGGATGGAACTGCACCGCCAGGTTTCGTCGAATGACGAACGCCTGTGATGCCAGTGAGTTGCGGGCGATCTCCCTGGCGTCCGGCGGGACCTGCCAGCGGTCGTAGTGGAACTCGAACCAGGGACCTGGCCCGACAAGGCCGGGTTCCTGCGTCCAGATGGACGTCCAGCCGATCTCCGGGCGAGGCCCGCGCGCGACGGACCCACCATGCGCCCGAGCCAGCAGCTGGCCGCCGAAGCAGATCCCGAGCACCGGTACGCCGAGCTCATCCGCCTCCCGCAGCCACTCGATCTCGGGCAGCAGCCACTTGCCGATGGTCTCGTCGTCCCAGGCTCCCCACGGTGCGCCCATCGGCACGAGGACATCGAAGTCGCGAGGGTCCGGGAAATCGAAGGGCTGATTGGGCTGCCGGAAGTTCTCGGGAGCCACCACGATCTGCTCGACGATCTCGAAACCGCGATGGGCGAGGCGCTCAGCCACTGGCCCCGGCGGGCTGACGTGATCGTGCTGCAGGATCAGGGCGCGCACGGCGGTTCCTTCCGTCAACGGGGCGACATGGCGCCCCTATTCCGTCTACTATCCACGAGATCGTTGGGAGCCTAACGATCTCGTGATCACGCACCGTAGCGGCTTCGACCTGACTGTGAAAGGCCTTCCATGCGCAACGACCTCGCAGACATCCGGCGCGAACTCGACACGCAGGACATCGACATCCTGCGGCTCATCTGGCCGGATGTCCTGGGCCTGACGCGATCGAAGGACATTACGGTGTCGCAGCTTGAGCGGGCCGCCGGCCATGGGCCGACGTTCTGCCAGGCGACCTGGCTCACCACGACCCGCGGCGAGGTGCTCGATGGCCACGGGAGCCTCCAGGACGGACTGTCGGACATGGTCTCGCGGCTCGATGCCGACACCATCAGGCCGATCCCGTGGGTGCCCGGTGTCGCTGTCGGCATCGCCGACATCGACGAGCCGGATGGTTCGCCCAACATGATCTCGCCGCGCACCCTGCTGCGGCGCGTCATCGCGGAGTACAAGCTCCTGGGCCTGATCCCGATCGTCGGACCTGAGCTGGAGTTCTACCTCGCGCAGCAGGGCGAGAACGGGTGGGAGCGGATCATCAACAAGACGGGTCGTGTCTACACGACTGGATCCGCTGTTGACCCCGACGGCACGTTCCTGCACATGCTGCGCATGATCGACCGGCTGGCGATCGGAGCCTTCGCCGGCAACCACGAGTTCTGCCCGTCGCAGTACGAGATCAACCTGTGGCATGGAGAGGCGCTCGATGCGGCGGACCGCTGCTTCCTGCTGAAGAACGCGGTGAAGGACATCAGCGCCAGTCGTGGCGTGCTGGGCACCTTCATCGGGAAGCCATGGGCAGACGAAGGCGGCAGTGGCTTCCACGTTCACCTCTCGGTTACCGACATCGAG
>CAJAKT010000468.1 GCA_903940375.1 uncultured bacterium
CATGAGGACCCGTGGCGACCTGCGCATCCCGTACCCGACCTGCCGGTCACGGAGGTGGACCCGCGCGTCGTCCTCGACTACGTCCTGTCGTTCGGGGATGACTGGCGGCGCGGCATCGACTCCCTGCGGTCGATCACCGCATCCCTGTGGCTCGGCCTGTCACCCGAGGACCGCGAGTCCTTCGTGCGACATCTGGCGCGCTACTGGAATGTCCACCGCCATCGCATGGCACCTGAGGTCGCGCGACAGTTCGACGCATTCCAGGCCGTCGGTCAGATCCACCTGCAGGAGGCATCCGTCTCCACGATCGCGGGCACGCAGGACGGGCTGCATGTCGAACTGTCGAACGGCGCGTCACTCGATGTTGATCACGTCGTGCTGTGCACCGGGCCATCGGGCGACATGACCCGCAACTCCCTGGGTAGGAACGTGATTCAGGACGGCATGGCGCAGCCAGGCCCGCTGGGAGTTGGCTATCTCGTGGATCCCGTCACTGGCGCGCTGATCACGGGTGTCGGTGAGCCCTGCGACGAGGTCCTGACAATTGGCCCACTTCGGCGGGGGGTCCTGTGGGAGTCGATCGCCATGCCTGAGATCCGAATCCAGGCAGCTGAGGTGTCGGACAGCATTATTCGGAGCACTGCAGGATCACGAACCTTGGTGTGAGGCGGCATCAGCCTTCATCGGAAGCATCCGCGGACGAATCCGCGGGCGGCTTCGGCTTGTGCCACAGGAGCAGCGCTCCGGCGGCGAAGAAGATTGCTCCGAGGATTCCCCAGAGCGTGCTTCCGGTCATGACGCTGCCCTTGGCCACGCCGATGCCCTGCAGGAACCAGACCGCACCGATGACGATCAGCACGATGCCGCCGGCTCTTTGATAGGGGTTCATGGTGACCCAGGGATTCTTGGAAGGAGGGCGCTCGTTGGTCACGCAGGTGACGTTACCGCGGAAATGCGAAGGTCGCGTAGCGTGACGGCGTGACCGTGACCCCGAGTGAGCAGCGCACGCCGGCTGACTACCCGGGCTGTCCGGTCACCGTCCTGGCCGCCCGGGCCGAGGGGATCGACCTTCGTTCGCCACGGTGGGGGCTGTGGGACGTCGTGTGGTCGCTCATCGCGGCCGTCGTCATCGGCCTGGTTGCGGCCTCATTGCTGCTCGTGATCAACGCCCCCATGGGCGTGCAGATCCTGGTCGGCGTGACGAGTCCGTGGATTGCCCTCGCGGGCTGGCCGCTTCTCGTCACCGCGCGACGCGGCAACGGCCCGCGCATCGATCTGGGCCTGAGCCTCACGTGGTCAGACACCGGCTGGGGCGTGGTCGCAGGCGCAGCAGGACTGATGCTGGCCGGCATCGCCGCGGTGATCACTCAGCTGTTCGTGCCGGACCTGTCGTCGACCGCGGCCGATGTCGCAGGGCAGCTCGAGGACTCGTCAGGGCGGCTGTCGCTCACGATCTTCGCCGCGATCATCATGGTCGGGGCACCGCTCGTCGAGGAGCTGTTCTTTCGCGGGCTCTTCTTCTCAGCCCTGCGCAAACGGGGAGTGAGTGCGCTCCTGACGATCGTGATCACGGCGGTCGTGTTCGCGGGATTCCACTTCGAGCCCGTGCGATTCTTCGTGCTGCTGCCGACGGGGCTGCTGCTCGGCTGGGTGCGCTGGAAGACGGGATCCACAGGGTCAGCGATGGTCGCGCACGGGGTCGTGAACGCCCCGGGAGCGATATTGCTACTCGTGGGGATGCCCGAGATGACACCATAGGCGTATGACCGTCCCTCAGCTCGGTGCGTCCGGTTCGCTACGCGGCCGGGTTCTCGTTGTGGACGACGACGCTGCGCTGTCGGAGATGCTGGGCATCGTGCTCCGCGGCGAGGGCTTCGAACCGGTCTTCTGCGCCGATGGCTCGGAAGCACTTCAGGCCTTCCGCGAGACCCGCCCCGACCTCGTCCTTCTCGACCTGATGCTGCCCGGACGCGACGGCATCGACGTATGCCGGGCGATCCGTGCCGAGTCCGGCACTCCGATCGTCATGCTGACGGCGAAGAGCGACACGGTCGACATCGTCGTCGGCCTCGAGTCGGGTGCCGACGACTACATCGTCAAGCCGTTCAAGCCGAAGGAGCTCGTCGCACGCATCCGTGCACGGATCCGTCGAAACGACGATGCACCTGCTCAGACGATCCTCGTGGGAGATCTCGAAGTCGACGTCACGGGCCACACCGTCAAGCGAGGTGGCGAGGTCCTGTCGCTGACACCGTTGGAGTTCGACCTACTCGTGTGCCTCGC
>CAJAKT010000469.1 GCA_903940375.1 uncultured bacterium
AGCCGGTCGGCAGGCACGATCTGGGGGAGCAGTGCTCCGACCGCTGGCATCTGGATGCCCTCACCCAGCGATCGGATGGCAAGCGTCAGGTAGACCGGCCAGAGTCCGTTCAGGCCCTGCCAGAGCATCACGGCGAGCACGAGGGTGGTCGCGGCGATCGTGGCGTCTGCGCCGATCAGCAGGAACTTCCGGTTGTATCGATCTGCCCACACGCCGCCGAAGACCGACGCGAATGCCTGCGGGAGGAAGCCGAAGGCGGTTGCCAGTGCCAGCACTGTTCCGGACTGGGTTTCGAGGGTGAGGTACCACAGGATGGCGTACTGAACCAGGGACGAACCGAAGAGTGACACGGACTGTCCAGCGAGGAACAGGACGACGTGGCGCACCCAGTGCGGCGCGATCGCGACGTCGTCGGTGTGGTCTGCGGAACTGTCGGGCACGGTTCCAGTCAAGCAGTTCCGGCCGGGTGTCGGTGCGCCCGTCGGTGTCCTGCGGCACGATGGCCCTATGTCGTCGTCGCGAGACCCGGGTTCGAGCGCAACGGGTCCTGCGCGTGCCCGCTGGGCAGAGCTCGTCGACCTGATCAACGCGGCCCGAGTCGCCTACTACGACCGGGATGACCCGTCTATCGGCGACGACGAGTACGACCGCCTGTTCGCCGAACTGAGTGCGCTCGAGCGGGCCTTCCCGGAACTGCAGAGTGGTGATTCACCGACGACGATGGTCGGTGGCGAGGCGTCCGGCGCCTTCGACAAGGTCGAGCACCTGCAGCCGATGTTCTCGCTGGACAACGTCTTCAGCGCCGACGAGCTCGGCGAGTGGATTGACCGCCTCGTGAAGGACCTCGGCGCGGCTCCGTCGATTCTGTGCGAGCAGAAGTTCGACGGCCTCGCCGTGGATCTGGTCTACACGGATGGCGTGCTCACTCGGCTGGCGACCAGGGGTGATGGCAAGCGTGGTGAGGATGTCACCTTCAACGCGCAGTTCGTGCCCTCGATCCCCAAGCAGTTGTCGGGTCCGACGTTCCCTTCGCTCCTCGAAGTGAGAGGCGAGCTGTACATCCCGGTGGCCGACTTCGATCGCATCAACGAGGAGAACCTCGATGCCGGGATCAAGCCGTTCAAGAACCCGCGAAACACGGCTGCTGGATCGGTGCGCCAGCGCATCGACCGCCGGCAGGACGAGATCCGCAAGGCGCGTACAGAGGCGACGGCTCGCAGTCAGGGCAAGATCGACCGGCTCGAGGCCGACTACGCCCGGGCGATCGCCCGCCTGAGTGTGCTTCGCCTCACGGTGCACGGCATCGGCGTCTCTGATGGTGTCGCAGCCGATCGACAGAGTGCGGCCTACCAACTCCTGGCGTCACTTGGCCTGCCCGTGGGCGTGCATGTGCGAGTTGCGGAGTCCGCCGAAGACGTGATCGCCTTCGTGGCCGATGTGGAGAAGGGCCGGTTCGCCCTCGACTACGAGATCGACGGGGCGGTGCTCAAGGTCGATGACTTCGGCCTGCAGCAGGCACTCGGCGAGACGACGCACGCACCGCGCTGGGCGATCGCCTACAAGTACGCACCGACGGTCGTCACGACACGACTGCTTGACATCCAGGTCAACGTCGGCCGCACGGGACGGGTGACGCCGTTCGCCGTGATGGAGCCCGTCTACGTGGCGGGATCCACCGTGGCGATGGCCACCCTGCACAACGCCTTCGAGGTCGAGCGCAAGGGAGTCCTCATCGGTGATCGGGTATTCCTGCGCAAGGCGGGCGACGTCATCCCGGAGGTGCTCGGGCCGGTTCCGGAGGACCGCAACGGGTCCGAGCGCGCATTCGTCATGCCAACCGCCTGCCCTGATTGCGGCACCGCGTTGCGGCCGGAGAAGGAGGGCGACAAGGACTTCCGTTGCCCAAATGCCAGATCGTGTCCAGCGCAATTGCGCGAACGGCTTGCCCATGTCGGCAGTCGGGCGGCCTTCGACATCGAGGGACTCGGTGACAAGACGGCCCGTGCACTGCTCGATGCCGGCATCGTGGCAGACGAGGGCGACCTGTTCCTGCTGACGCCGAGTGACCTGCTTCGAGGCGAGTACTTCCAGCGCAAGGCCAAGAAGGGCGAGGACGGGCCGCAGCTGGCTGCGATTGCGATGGCGCTGCTCGCAGGGCTTGATGCGGCCCGGTCGCAGCCGGTGTCCCGCGTGCTGGTCGCGCTGTCG
>CAJAKT010000470.1 GCA_903940375.1 uncultured bacterium
GGCCCCCGCGACGTGGGTCACACCTTTCAGATGCTGAACTGGACCAGGCTCTTGTGCCCGACGCCGTTCGCCTCAAGCGAGGCGGCCAGGTCCGGCGTTACTGCCTTGTCGTCGATGACCCACTGGACGGTGTCCATGGCATCGGGGTTGAAGTCCGGGTCAGCGGCGAAGAAGCCCTTGCAGAGCCCGACCAGATCACCGAACGGCATCGCCTTCGGGAACCGGAAGCACTGCGCGGAGACGAAGAACGGATTGCCCTTCCACCAGATGTGGACGAGCTGATCGTCGCCGTAGAGCTCCTGACGTGACTTGGACGGGAACTTGTACTCACTGATCGCCACAACAGGCATGGATCAGCCCTCCTTGATCGTCGGTGCGTGCCAGGCCAGCCAGTCCTGGTGGTCCATGGAGCCGATGTACTCGCCACCATCGCCGGGCTCCAGGCCGTACCAGACGGCGACGTCGGGCAGGGTCGGCCCGCCGCAGTTGCCCTGGTAGATCTGGTGCACGGGCAGCCACGCCTGGACGTACTTCTCCGGCTCGCGGTCGAAGATCCACTGGCAGCCATCGGAGCAGAAGTCGTAGCGCTCACCCTCGTAGATCGAGTGACGCTGGCACTGCACCAACGGGTTGCCGGGCTCGGTGAAGCCCATCGGGATCTGGCAGACCTGGCACAGCTGCGGCAGACCGGGGTTGAAGTAGCGCTCCCCTGAGTCGACGACGCGCTGGGCCTTGTCCCACACGACCGACTTGAAGACCGGCCACGTGTCGGGGTAGGCCTCCTCGAGCCACGCCTGATCCTCCGCGTCGGGGATGGTCGTCGTGAAGGCGGCCGCGTGGCTGTACTGGTAGAGAACCCAGTAGACCTGATGCGACAGGATCTCCTTCTCGTCGATCGCCCACTGCACGTGGCGTGGGGGCTTGATGCCGTAGTACTCGAGGTCCTTGAACAGGCCGTTGAGCATCTGCTCCTCGAAGTACAGCTCGAAGGCTTCCTTCCAGCTCATGACCCGCTTGGGGAGCATGTAGTCCATCATCCCTGCGACGAGGGAGATGAGCCGATAGCCCCGCCAGAACCACTTGTCGAGCCACGCCTGCACGATGGGGAGGTTGTCCTCATCCTGCTCGAGCATGAACTTGATGCCCTCGAGGCCGAGGGTCATGTGGCGGCTCTCGTCGGACTGCGCCGAGAACCCGAAGGTCATCGTGGGCAGGTCGCCGTTGAACGCCGCGCCCGACATGAAGGGCACGAACAGCAGGTTCGTCAGCAGGTACTCGAACGAGAACCCGATGGCGATCAGCCACTCGAACGGGCCGGCGGTGCCGGCGTCGTCGAAGAACGACTTCGGCACCGACAGGTACCAGACGCGGTCGCTCATCCGGCTCCAGTCGTGCATGCCGCCGAAGAACTTGTTGTAGTGCGACAGCGTGTGGACCTCGGTCTGCGCATGACGCAGCTCGTCCAAGCTCTGGCACAGGGACGCGAACCGCGCACCGGGGCCGTTGAAGTAGCGGGCCAGGTGCGAGAAGTTGCGGTGCGCCTGGTACTCGCCGGACGGGATGCCCTGCAGGAAGATCTTCATCGCATTCATGTAGCGAGCCTCGGTCAGGCCGAGCTGGCCCTGGCTCTGGGCGAAGCCGTCGAGGACGGCGTACAGGCGACGATCCTTCTCCGCCTGGTACTTGTTGTAGGCCTCGACGGTGAGGCGGAAGGGATCCTCCCACTTCGACCAGTCGTGGACCTTGATGCCCTCGAAGGTCGTGTAGGGGTAGATCTCTTCCTCGGTCACGTAGGTCGGATCCCAGTCGAGATCGTGGGTCAGTGCCGAATACCGCTGCTGCATCGAGAGCTTGCGCGCGGGCTTCTGGGTGGGAACGGTCATCTGCGCTTCTCCTCAGTGCTTCCAGGCGATGACGATGCGATCGTCATCCCACTCAACGAACTCGCCGAAATAGCTGATCATGGCCATCTGGAACTCGTGGGTCTCCCACGGGCGTCCCAGCCGCTCCTCGATGCTTGCCTGGTTGATCACCAGCTGACCGGACTTGGTCAGCCGGATGATGCCGGGCATGTGCCGAACCGTCAGGTCGTCGTTGTCGGCCTCAATGGCCTCGACGACGGCGCGGTTCTCCTCGTTCTCCTGGATGTCTACGCCCACGGGGCGAGGTGCCGCCTCAACGCTCATCACTTTCCTCCTGGAACGGTCAGGCCGAGCTCGCTGAGCTGGGCTGCGACGGCCGAGGTAGCTGCCTGTGCAGCAGCGGCCGCGCCGGTGTCGACTCGGGCATCAAGCGCCGCGGCGACGTCAGAGACTGCTTCGACGATCTGGTTCCAGCGACGTGCGAGCACGTCGTTGAAGGCCGCCTTGTTGACCTCTGAGTACTCCGGATCGGCGAACCAGGTCTTGATCAGCTGGTCGATCCAGCGACGCTGGTCGAGGAACCACGTCGAGAAGTGCTGCGCGACGAGGCTGTAGGCCCCGGCACCGCTGAGCAGCGCGGCCTCGTCCAGGTGCGTGAACATCACCGAGTAGAGCAGGCGATCGCACAGGTCCAGAGCCACGAGCTCCTTGGCGTAGTCGCGCTCGATGAGGAGTTCCTCGATGAGGCGACGCAGGCCCTGGAGGGCGGGATCTCCCAGCCACTTCTCCTTGGCCTCGGCCAGGGCGTGTGCATGACCGTCGTTGAAGGCGATGCCGACGCGGGAGATGTTCTGCGCGTTGCCGATGCGATCGAAGGCGGCGTAGGTGCAGGCCTGGTCGATCGTCGTGCCGTAGGCGAAGCGGGAGCCCTCGATGGAGATGAGCTCGGCACCTGCCTCGTAATGGCGCAGCGGCAGCAGCAGATCGGCAACGATGGCCTGCCAGCCCTCGGGAAGCTTCAGCAGCAGCTGGCGCGTGTCGACGTACTCGAGTGACTTGGCGAACGCCTCACCCGAGGCAGCGCGCGACTGCACGTAGGGCGCGTAGTACAGCTGGCGCGGGTCCATGAAGGAGTAGGGGTCCGTCAGCCGGAACGCCGTGTACGTGGGGTCGTAGAGCTCCTTGTCGGGAGCCCACAGCGGGCGGTAGTGGAAGTTCTCGGTCGCCTGAATGTCGACGGAACCCTCTTCGTAACGGGAGGCGGGCCGATCGCCATACCTCCGCACAAGATTCGAGAACGTCTTGCGACGGGGTTCTACGACCTGTGTTCGCAGTTCGAATTGCATGCTCACCTCCTGGGTGGGGTACGCGTGTTGCGCTAGTGCGCCGGATGGCGCGGGGTGTCGGATTCCATGAGCAGGAGCAGGAGCAGGTCCTGAACCGACTCGGGGCCGGCAAGCTCGCGGGGCTCGGAGTTGTCGAGGCCATCGGCGACGACGCGGCCGTAGGCCTTGCCCTCGCCGAAGACGGTCGACACGACGGCCGCGCGTCCTCGGTAGTAGACCGAGAAGATCATCTCGTTTCCGATGATGTCGTCGACGAGGCTCATGTGATCGTCCTCGTCCGACAGCATCGCATTGACTTCGCAGACCAACTGCTCTGTGAGCCCGCGGTAGGCAATCTGCATGTCATTGCCCTTGTTGACTGGGCGGAGCACCGACGGCCGCGTGGCGGGCGTCGGCAGTTCTTCATCGGCGTGATCCACGCCGATGACCTCTGCAACTCGCAGCATGAAGGGTGTCAAGTGAGTCCCCGGAACGGGCCGGCGGATGCCGACGGCCCATGTCTATTGGGAGTGTGACCCCCGTCTCAGCACGGTTCCGCCATCCGGAACACTTTCTGGAAATTGGGACCTAGGTCCCAATTTCCAGAAGTCGTTCCATGCTGAGGAACAGCACCGCGGACCCTTACGGAGCAGGGCTAACTTGCGGAGTCAGGGCGGATCGCTGATCCGCGGTGGATGGCTAAGGGGGTCGCGTGCCCAAGCTCACGGTGGATTCAGGCGACGTCACGGTCGACCTCCTCGAAGACGAGACGATCCTGGAAGGGCTGTACCGCAACGGGTTCGCCTACCGCGTCGGCTGTCGCCGAGGCGGGTGCGCGATCTGCAAGGTGGACCTCCTGCAAGGCGAAGTGGTCTACAACCGGCCCGTGGCCGAGAACGTGCTCACGGAGTCCGAAATGGCCGAGGGGACGTGCCTGACCTGTCGGGCTGTCGCCGTCACGGATGTACGAATCGCGCTGCGCGAGGACAACCTGCGTCGCGTGAGTTCTCTGATGGCCCTCTACGCGGCGACGCGGACGGGCTGAACCTCACTCAACCGGAGTACCAAGAACACGAAAGGACCGTGCCGACATGGCTGTCATGCGAATGGGCTACATGCACGTCAAGGTGACTGATCTGGCCGAGGCCAAGGAGCACTACGCGAACACCGTTGGGCTCTACCAGACCCTGGAGCAGGACGGCCGGGTGTACTACAAGGGCTGGGACGAGTGGGATCACCACTCCGTCGTGATCGAAGAAGGCGGCGTCGGCTACGTCAAGTGCGGGTTCAAGTGCGAGAAGCCCGAGGATGTCGCAGACATCGAGACGAAGGCGATTGCCTACGGCTACCCGGTCGCGCGCATGGTCGCGGGCGAGAACCCCGAGGTCGGCGACGGCATCCGCGTCACGCTCCCTTCCGGTCATCAGATCGAGTTCTACAGCCAGATGACGGCATGGGGCCTCGAGGTCGGCACGCACAATCCGGATGCCTTCCCGCGTCACATGGTGGGCATCGGCGCGCCGCGTCTTGACCACGCACTGCTGTGGGTCGACGACGTCGCGGGCATCGAGAAGTTCTTCATGGACTGTGTGGGCATGTGGGCCACGGAGCGCGTGCAGACGAGCCTCGACGACGATGCGCACACCATCGCCACCTGGTTGACGATCGGCGAGTCCAACCACGACATCGCCCTGCTCGAGGCGCCGGAGAACAAGATCCATCACTTCGCATTCGAGATGCGCGGCTGGAGCGACATCCTCCATGCGGCCGACATCTTCTCGATGGACGACGTCCCGATCGACATCGGGCCGACGCGCCATGGCATCACCCGCGGCACGACGATCTACTTCTTCGATCCGGCCGGCAACCGCAATGAGACCTTCGCCGGCGGCTACCGCTGCTTCCGCGATCGTCCCACCGTGGTCTGGACGCCTGACCAGCTCGGCAAGGCGATTTTCTACCACAGCCGCGAGCTGAACGACCGGTTCCTCACGGTCGCGACCTGATTCCGGCGACTGACTGAGCATTTATGAGGGGGTGGCGGGCGAAAGCCCGCCACCCCCTCCGCTTTCTGCCTAGGCTGGCGAGCATGTCGGATGCGGATGTCGAGGGTGGGCTGAAGTCCGTTGCCACCGCACTCGATCTGCTGGACTGTTTCACGGTCGACGAGGAGCTGGGTGTCTCGGAGGTGGCCCGCCGACTCGGGGTGGCGAAGAGCACGGCGCACCGGCTGCTGACGACGCTGGCTTCTCGAGGGCTCATCGCGCAGAGCACTGAGACGGGCCGCTACCGGCTGGGACTCCACCTCTTCGAACTCGGCCAGCTGGCCCTGAACCGACTCGAGCTGCGGCGTCGGTCGGTGACCCTCCTCGAGGAACTGCGCGAGGTCAGTGGCTGGACGGTGCACCTATCGATCGCCCAAGGCTCCGACACCCTGTTTCTCGAGCGGCTCCCGACGCTGCGCGGGATGCAGGTGATGACGGAGTTCCGTCGCCGCTGGCCCCTGCACGCGACATCATCAGGCAAGGCGCTGTGCGCATACGATCCGGAGGCGGCCCAGAGGCGGATAGACGCGGGCTTCCCGGTGTACACGACCCGGACGATCAGCAACGCTCCTCAGTTCCGGGCAGAGCTGGCCGCGGTCCGCAGAGTCGGCTACGCGACCTCGCGCGAGGAGCTGATGTACAAGCTGGCCTCCGTGGCTGCGCCGGTGCTGGACCAGCACGGGATCGCCATCGCCGCGATCTCGATCACCGGCTCGGTCGGTGAGCTCAGCGAGCACAAGGACCGCCAGGTTCGACTGGTGATGACGGCGGCGAAGCACCTGTCGAAGCTGATGGCGACCAAGCACTGATCGGACGCCTACGCAGGACGGGACCGGTGACCTGCATCACAGGTTTGGGCATTCGTTCCTAGGAACGGAACACGATCTCCCCACGGGGTGGCCCGCCGCCTAGCGTTCGATCGGACGAATGTGGAGGCAATCGGTGGACACGGCGACTCGGGCGCTCACGGCACAGCAGCTCGTCGACGCCTATGGGAGTCGCGAGCCGATCGACCAGATCAGCACCCGGTTCCCGGACATGACCCTGGCCGATGCCTACGAGATCCAGCTGCTGCAGATCCGCAGCCGTGAGCTGGCCGGCCGTCGGGTCATCGGGCAGAAGGTCGGCCTCACGTCCGCGGCGATGCAGCGCCAGCTGGGCGTCGACCAGCCCGATTACGGCCACATCACCGACGACATGGTCTTCCTGGAGCACGTGCCGATCGACGCGAGCCAGTATCTGCAGCCCAAGATCGAGCCCGAGGTCGCCTTCGTCCTGAAGTCCTCCCTGCGCGGCCCGGGCGTCACCGTCGCGCAGGCCATCGCGGCCGTCGACTTCGTCCTGCCGGCGCTGGAGATCATCGACAGCCGTATCCGTGACTGGAAGATCGGCATCCTCGACACCATCGCCGACAACGCCTCATCGGGTGGCATCGTGCTGGGCAGCACGCCGGTGTCCTTGGCTGATGTCGATCTTCGACTGAGCGGCTGCGTGCTGCATCGCAATGGCGATGTCATCGGCACCGGTGCCGGTGGTGCTGTCCTCGGTTCGCCGATCACCTCACTTGTCTGGCTTGCCAACACCGTTGGCGCGCTGGGCATCACGCTCGAGGCCGGACACATCGTCCTGCCTGGGTCGCAGACCGCGGCGTTCCCCGTCGCTCCGGGCGATGTCATCCGCGCGCAGTTCGCCGGCATCGGATCGGTTACGGCACGATTTGCACCTAACAGCCCCGCCACCACAGAAGGAGCGTCATGACCAAGGCGACTGCCGCGATCGTCGGCCCCGGCAATATCGGGACCGACCTGCTCGCCAAGCTCCAGGCCAGTGAGAACGTCGACGTCCGCTGGATGATCGGTGTCGATCCCGAGTCCGACGGGCTCGCGAGAGCACGCGCCCGAGGAGTCGAGACGTCGCACGAGGGCGTCGACTGGCTGCTTGCCCAGGACGAACTGCCGGATCTCGTGTTCGAGGCGACGAGCGCCTATGCGCACCGCGCGAATGCCCCGCGGTTCGAGGAGGCCGGCATTCAGGCCATCGACCTCACGCCCGCAGCCATCGGGCCGTTCGTGTGCCCGCCGGTCAATCTCGACGTCAACGTCAACGCGATGAACGTCAACATGATCACGTGCGGCGGGCAGGCGACGATTCCGATCGTCTCAGCGGTGAGCAGCATCGTCCCCGTCGAGTACGCCGAGATCGTCGCGTCCATCTCATCGCGGTCGGCCGGACCGGGAACCCGTGCGAACATCGACGAGTTCACGGAGACGACGTCGCACGCCATCGAGGTCGTCGGCAAGGCGACTCGCGGCAAGGCCATCATCATCCTCAACCCGGTTGACCCGCCGATGATCATGCGCGACACCGTCTTCTGCTCAATCCCACCGGACTGTGACCGTGATGCCATCGCTGCCTCGATCCACGACATGGTGGCCAAGGTTCAGGAATACGTCCCTGGTTACACCCTCCGTGCGGACCCGCAGTTCGATGACCCTCGTGAGATCTGGAACGGGTACGCCCGTGTCGCAGTGTTCCTCGAGGTCCTCGGTGCAGGCGACTACCTGCCGACATATGCCGGCAACCTCGACATCATCACGGCCGCGGCGGCTCGCGTCGGCGACCTGATGGCCCTCGCCAAGACAGGAGTGACCGCATGACCGCCGTATCGGACGTCGTTGTCGAAGAGCCGATCAAGGAGAGCATCCGCATCACGGATTCGACCCTTCGCGACGGTAGCCATGCCATGGCACACCGCTTCTCCGAGGAGCAGGTGCGCGCCGTCGTGCATGCCCTTGATCTGTCCGGCGTCGAGGTCATTGAGGTGACGCACGGCGACGGGCTGGGCGGCTCGAGCTTCAACTACGGATTCAGCCTGGTCGATGACATCAAGCTCGTTGCCGCTGCGGTCGACGAGGCCAAGCGGGCTCGCATCGCGGTGCTGATGCTGCCGGGTCTCGGCACTGTCCGTGACCTCAAGCAGGCTCACGAGGCAGGTGCGTCCGTTGCGCGCATCGCCACCCACTGCACCGAGGCTGACGTCTCACGCCAGCACTTCAAGGCCGCGCGCGAGCTCGGCATGGAGACGGTGGGCTTCCTCATGCTGTCCCACCGGGCAACGCCGTCGAAGCTGGCGGAGCAGGCGCGGATCATGGTCGATGCAGGTGCTGAGTGCGTCTACGTCGTCGATTCAGCGGGTGCCATGGTGCTGGGTGATGCGCAGGAGCGCGTGCAGTCGGTTATCAACGAGATCAGCCGTGATGCGCAGGTCGGCTTCCATGGACACCAGAACCTGTCCATGGGTGTTGCCAACTCCGTCCTCGCCTACCAGGCCGGGGCCAGGCAGGTCGACGGTGCGCTGCTTGCGCTGGGAGCCGGCGCGGGCAACTCGCCGACGGAGGTGCTGGCGGCGACGTTCGAGCGCCTCGGCGTGCCGACGGGCGTGGATGTGCAGGCCGCGCTTGCCGCAGCCGAGGAGATCGTCAAGCCGATGGTGCCGCGTATCCCGCACATGGATCGCTCGTCGATCGTGCAGGGCTATGCCGGTGTCTACTCGAGCTTCCTTCTGCATGCCGAGCGCGCTGGCGTTCGCTACGGGGTTCCTGCACACGAGATCCTGCAGCGCGTGGGCGAGTTGGGCTATGTCGGTGGCCAGGAGGACATGATCATCGATATCGCCCTGCAGCTCGCCCAGGAGCGCGACATGGGTGACCTGGCCGCCGCGGGCGTCCGCTGACCATGTGGACCATCAACCACGCGGCCGACGTGCTTCAGGCCTGCGAGCAGGAGCGCGTCGACCGTCCGCCGATCACTGACGAGTGGCCCGAACTGGACCTCGACAGTGCGTACGCGGTCCAGGACGAGGTGCTACGTCGCAAGCTTGAAGCGGGGGAGCGACTCATCGGGGTGAAGCTGGGTCTGACGTCGAGGGCCAAGCAGCAGCGCATGAACGTGCACGCGCCGCTGACCGGCTGGCTGACGGATGCCATGGTGCTGCCCGCGGGTGTTCCGGTCCCGCAGGACCAGCTCATCCATCCGCGTGCGGAGCCGGAGATCGTCTTCGTCCTCGGCCGCGCGCTGGAAGGCCCGGGCGTCACAGCTGCGACTGCCATGGCAGCCGTCGACATGGTCTACGGCGGACTCGAGATCATCGACAGCCGCTATCGCGACTTCCGGTTCACCCTCACCGACGTGGTCGCCGACAATGCGTCGTCGGCCAAGTTCGTCATCGGCGGTGTCGGCCGCCGCCCGGAGGAGCTCGACCTGGCGCTCGAGGCGGTGCTCCTCGAGGTCGACGGCGCGGTCGTCGACTCGGCCACCGGGGCAGCCGTCCAAGGACACCCCGCCGAAGCACTTGCCCTCGCAGCCAACGACCTCGCTCAGCGCGGGCTTAGGCTTGAGGCGGGCTGGATCGTGCTCACCGGCGGCATGACCGATGCCGTCTTCACGCCGCCGGGATCCACCGTCGGTGCGCACTTCACGAACCTAGGATCAGTCGTCGTCTCCGGCGGCTGAGCATCAGCAGGAAGGACCCGGCATGGATTTCTACGGCCACATCATCGACGGCGTGGAGGTGCCGTCCATCGACGGCGCCACGATGGACGACATCGATCCCTACACGCGCGAGCCATGGGCACTCATCGCCTGCGGTGGGAAGGCCGATGCCGAGCGTGCGATCGCTGCTGCGCGCAAGGCCTTCGACAGTGGCCCGTGGCCGCACATGGGCTATGAGAAGCGCCAGGCCATCCTGCACCGGCTCGCCGATCTCATGGACGAGCATGCCGACGAGCTGGCGATGGCCGATACGCGCGACATGGGCAAGCCCATCACGCAGGCGCACCACGATGTGGCGCGCAGCTCGCTGAACATCCGCTTCTTCGCCGACCATGCGCGCATGACACCGGGCGAGGCGCTGCCGATGGACTCCGGCCATCACGCGTACACACGCTTCGATCCGGTCGGCGTCATCGTCGCCATCTCGCCGTGGAACTTCCCACTGATGCTGGGTACGTGGAAGATCGCGCCGGCGCTGGCCTGGGGAAACACCGTGGTCTGGAAGCCGGCGGAGGACACCCCCGTATCGGCGACCCTGCTTGCCCGGCTGGCCATCGAGGCCGGCATGCCGCCGGGTGTCCTCAATGTCGTGCACGGCTACGGTCCCGACTCGGCCGGTTCGGCACTGACGGAGAGCCCCGACGTCGACCGCATCACCTTCACGGGTGAGTCCGGCACCGGCAAGATCATCAGTGCGGTCGCATCGCGCCACCTCACGCCGGTCAGCCTGGAGCTGGGCGGCAAGGGCGCGAACATCGTGTTCGAGGATGCTGATCTCGACAACGCCGTGAACTGGGCCGTGCAGGCGATCTTCCGCAATGCCGGACAGGTCTGCCTGGCGGGCTCTCGCCTGTACCTGCAGCGGGGGATCTACGAGGAGTTCCTGCGCCGATACAAGATCGCTGCCGAGGCCATGGTGAAGGGGGATCCGAAGGACCCCGCCACCGAGTTCCCGTTGGCGCTGGCCAGCGAGGAGCACTTCGACAAGGTCAGCAGTTACCTCGACTCGGTCGGACCCGATGGCGGCCGGATCCTGACCGGTGGCCTGGGCGAGGGCTGGAGCGTGCTGCCGACGATCGTGGTCGACGTGCCGCCGGCCGCTCGCGTGTGCCGGGAGGAGATCTTCGGGCCCGTCGTCGCCGTTCAGGTTTTCGACACGGAGGCAGAGGTGCTGGCGGCCGCGAACAACACTCGCTACGGCCTCAATGCGATGGTCTTCACCGAGAATCTCTCGCGGGCGCACCGGATGTCGTCGCGCCTGCGCGCGGGGACGGTCTGGGTGAACTGCTTCTTCATTCGCGACCTTCGGGCACCCTTCGGCGGCTTCGGCGACTCAGGCGTGGGCCGCGAGGGCGGCAACTTCAGCCGTGAGTTCTGCACGGAGCCCAAGGCCGTCGTGATGCAGATCGACGAGGATCCGAACGCCTGACCTCAACGCCTGACGAAAGATCAGGGAGATTCCTCGGCCATCAGGTCGGCGATGCCGGTGACCCGCGCGACGGTGAACGAGCGGACGCTGTCGGTGCGATGGTCGAAGGCGGTCAGCACGCCACCTGACAGCCGGATGGGGTCGACGATCTGCTGGATCACGCTGCCGTCGGTGTCGGCGTAGCCGATCCACAGTGGCCGGTTGTCTTCGAGCGCTGCGCGAAGTGCCGCGAGGATCGCCGCGGAGGTCAGGCTCGGCAGATCCACCTGCGCGGCTGGACCCACCACGGTGGCGATCCTGCGGCCGCTTGCCTTGTCGCCGGCCCGCAGCGTCCGTACTGCTGCGGCGACCAGGGTGTCCTCGGGAAGCCGACGCGTCGTCACCGGTGCCGAGCGGGGTGCCCGTGTCCGGTGGTCCTCGGGCCGCCGGATGACGACAACCCCGTCGGGGCTCTCCGCCGCAGGCGCGTAGCCGGAGTTTCTTAGTGCGGTCAGGAGTTCCGACGTCGGGGCCTGGCTGACGATGACCGTGTCCGCGATGCGCTGAAGACCGAGGGCGCGAAGTCGTCGGTCGCCGAGAATCGCGCTCAGGGCCTCGGCGTTGTCGCTGCGGATGTAGGCAAGGGCTCCACCGACGCGCACGGCACCGTGGCGACGTGCCACGTCGTCGACGAGATACGTCAACGGCTGCGGTACCGGCGTGCGGGACAGGTCGCTCAGCAGGCTGTGGATCGTGTCGGCATCCCAGCCGGCGTCCATCGCCCGTCGGATCGACGACTCGCTGATCCGGTAGACGGTTGCGTGGCCGCGTGACTCCACGTCGGCGAGCAGTCGTAGGTTGCGCGCGGCACTGGCCACGAGGGGCCCTGGGGCAACGATGGTGAGATCCGCCTGGATGAGGACGTGATCGACGTCGACGGGCAGGGCCTCTGCCAGCGATGCGGCGATGCGCTGGGCCTGCGCGCGATGCGCAGCAGCCGTTGTCGCCTCCGCATCGACGAGCATCCGTGCCGCGGTACTGAGCGCCCCAGCTCCGAGGAGCCCGAGGTCGGCTCCTTCGCGCAGGGTCGCGGCGACGGCCAGACGGCGCAGATCACCAGCTCGA
>CAJAKT010000471.1 GCA_903940375.1 uncultured bacterium
ACGGTGTCGAGCGTCGTGTGGAAGATTGCGCCACTGCCGGGAACCCTCTACAAGGTTGTCGTAACCGCGAAGAATCAGGCCGGCCTCGTCTCAACTCCTGCCGCTGGATCCTTGCGCACGCCGCTGAAGCCGGTGGTTCGACCGGACACGGCGCCGTCGAAGCCCCTGGGGCTCGAGATTCAGGCTGTCACGCACAACGAAATGGCAGTTGTCTGGCAGCCACCGAGCAGCGATGGGGGCAAGCCGCTCACGTACTACCTGGTCGAGTGGTCAAGGGCAGGCGACGAGACAAAGCGCTCAGCCATGCTGACGGCGGATGAATTGACGATGACGCTGTTCGGCCTGGAGCCGGCCACGCGCTACTCCGTCAGTGTCGTTGCCATCAACAAGGAGGGGACATCTCCGGCGGCAACTGCTGTCGGCGAGACCAAGACCAAGCCGGTTCCCGTGCCCGTCAAGCCGGGTGCGCCGGAGGATGTTGCGGTGTTGGCGCGCTCGACTGATTTCATCGGCCTGGCGTGGCGGCCGCCGGCGAAGGATGGCGGGGCTCCGGTGACCGGCTATGAGGTCACTGATGAGTCTGGCCATATCGCGCAGGTGATATCACCGTTCGCCTTCTTCGGTGGATATGCGCCGGACACTGAGCACTCGTTCGTGCTTCGGGCCATCAACTCCGCTGGTCTGGGGGAGGCTGTCTCCTTCACGGCACGGACGGCGACGGATCCGACCCCGCCGCCTGACGTACCGACCGCGCCACGCGACGTGACCGTAGTGTCGACCACGAAGTCGACTATCGCATTGACCTGGCGAGAGCCGGAAAGCGATGGGGGCAGCCCGGTCACCGGGTATTCCGTCAACTACGGCGGTGACGTCAGTCTCGAGACGCAGGAGACGTCGATCGTCCTTGATGGTCTGCAGCCTGCGACGAGGTATCCGATCTCTGTGGCAGCCCTGAATGACATGGGTCCTGGGCCCATCGTCACCGTCGTGGCCACCACCGCGATCGATCCAGCGCCGCGGCCGGTCGCACCGAGCGTGCCGCGTGATGTTCAGGTCACCGGTGTGACGTCGTCGAGCATCGCGCTCGACTGGCGCGTGCCGGCAACTGATGGTGGGGCGCCGATCGTCGGGTACAGCGTGGGTATCGCCGGTAGCACCCCGTTCGTCGTGACGGAGACGGCCGCGCTGATCAGTGGCCTGGCGGCGAACCGGGTCTATGCCATCGAGGTGCAGGCACTGACAACCGTCGACGTGTCAGCGGTCGTCAGCGTGACCGGCCGGACAGCGTCCGTGGCACCGGCTCCGAGCCCCGCTCCGACGCCATTCAGTCCGCCGAAGCCAGGTGGAAATACCGATGGCTCGCTTGATCTCGATGGTCGGGCAGCGACGGTGCGTCAGACATCACCGGGCAAGTGGCCGAGGGCCACCGGCCTGGCCGCGGGCGCGGTCCTGCCCATTGAGGGGAAGGCGGGCTTCGTCACCAACGCCGGACAGCTCGCAAAGCTCGGGGTCACCTACAAGTCGCCGAGTATCAGAGCTGTGGAGATCCGCCTGAATCCGAAGAACGACACGTACACGATGAAGGCGACTCTGAAGCCTGGCACGGTGTCTGGTTCGGTTGTTCTCTCGGTGGATGCTCCGGCGATCACCGTCGGCGGGAAGAAGTACGAGCCGTTGGCGGCTAGTAACCGGTTCATCGTCAAGCGCTTCCAGTGGCAGACGCAGTAGAGGCGGCCGGCCGAGCTCGAGATGTGCAACGGCGGTGACCGGTTCGACTGTCTGATGAACGTCGCCGTGTACTCCCCGTTCCCGGACATCGTCATCGTGCACAAGGTGTCCGAGACGTCCGGCGCGCACCTGTGGACGTGGTCGAGCGCCTACTACGCACGCGCTGAACTGAGCCAGGACTACGCGGTGCCGCAGATGCGCCACGTCCCCGACCCGGCCTCCCCGTCCGGGTGGAACACCGAGTGGTTCAACCCCGGCGACGGCGGCTGGCACAAGATGTACGTCGACCCGGATGGCCGCTTCCCGTGGGTCCGCGCCGGCCTCGGCCCGCTCAACGGCTAGCCCTGCAGCCCGACGCCGCCACGCTGGCTCGCTGGCTTGTGAACGGAATCGTGTGACGGGTGAGTGCACGCGAGAAGCGCGACGACACTGCGTCAGGTGTGAGACGCGCAGCCACCGCCCTAGTCGCTGCCAGCGCAGCAGTTGCCCTGCTCGGGTTGACGACGCCAGCACACGCGGTCGCGGCCGCCACAGGTGAGACATCGCCTGCGACCGTCCGATCGCAGGCCGTGTCGTGCTCGGCTGCAGCGACGGAACTGATGGCCGCCCGACGATCGGTCAGAGTGCAGCAGGCAGTCGTCCGGAAGGCGCGCGCCGCGGCGTCCCGGAAGGTCGCGAAGGCCCGCCTGGTGTCCCTGCGCACCGCCGCGTCCGCCGCCTAGGTGCAGAAGGACAAGTCGTGCGCCACCGGCATCCAGGCCCACCCTTACACCTCGTTCGAGACCGCTGACCGCACGAAGGAGCAGGCGCAGCAGCTGCTCGACGCCCTGCCGTGGACTCGGTACTCAAGTGTCGGCAACCTGGCAGTGGTCATCAACACCCCGACCCCACCGCAGGAGGTCCCCGCCTGCGACATCGGCACCCGCTACTCGTGCATGGTCATCGTCGAGGCGTGGGCACCGTACCCGGACCTCATCGTCGCCTACCGGGTCTCGCAGCTGTCCGGTGCGGAGGACTGGGTCTTCGGCCCCGCCTACAGCGCCGGCGGAGACGCCAATGCTCCGAAGGCTGCCCCGCAGCTGCGCCGCGTGCAGGACCCCGCCTCCCCGTCCGGCTGGAACACCGAGTGGTTCAACCCCGCTGATGGCGGCTGGCATCCGGTGTTCGTTGACAGCAACCACGACTACGGCGGCATCCCCTGGCAGCGGGTGGGCCTGGCCCGCCTCAACGGCTGACCCGTATCATGCAGCCCCGGGGCTGAAGGTCGCGGTCAACATGTCCGCGTCGCAGCTGGAGGACGCCCACCTCGCCGACCTCGTCGACGCATGGCCGGCACCCTCCGGGCTCGAGGGCTTCGTCATCGAGGTGCTGGAGTCGGTCTTCCTCCCCGAGCACGGCGCGCCGTCGAACTGCTCGCGAAGCTCACGGAACTCGGAGCCGAGGTGTCCGTCGACGACTACGGATCCGGGTACTCCACCTCGGGCTTCTGGAGAAGATCGCGCCTACATCAAGCTCGACCGGTCCTTCCTCGGCGAGCGCCACCTGCCCGAGGCGCGCGAAGCGCTGGTCCGGTCGGCCATCGAGATGTCACACGTGTTCGGCGCGGAGGTGGTCGCCGAGGGCATCGAGGATGAGGCCCAGCGGTCGATGGTCGTGGACCTCGGCGTGGAGTACCTGCAGGGCTTTGCCATCGCGCGACCCATGCCGCTCACCGAGCTGCTGACGTGGCTCGACGAGCGCCCCGCACGTATCTGAGGGCGCTCGTCCGTCGACGTCCGGCCTACTCCTCGGTCTCGGCCTCGAGCCGGGCCAGGCCCGGCGGCAC
>CAJAKT010000472.1 GCA_903940375.1 uncultured bacterium
AGGCGAGTGCGGCCGAGATGATCAGGGCGCCGTCCAGGTACGTCTGGGCACTTGAGACACCCGGCAGCCGCACCGAGCGATCGGCCGCACGGACGTACGGGGCATCCGCATCCGCGTCCGAGTGCACGGCCACGGTGGAGATGCCGAGCTCGCGTGCCGTGCGGATCACCCGGGAGGCGATCTCACCACGGTTGGCGATCAGGATGCGGCGAATGCGCGCGCTGGTGGGCATCGTCATCACATCCGGAAGACGCCGTAGGAGTCGGCGCCCTTGACGGGGCCCGAGTGCACGGCTGACAGCGCCAGGGTGAGCACCGTGCGCGTGTCACGCGGGTCGATGATGCCGTCGTCCCAGATCCGCCCGGTGGCGAACAGTGCCGTCGACTCGCTCTCGACCTGCTGTTCGAAGGCGTCGCGGATGGGCGCGAACGCCTCGTCGTCCCACTCCATCCCGGCGGCCTCGGTCTTCTGCCGGGCGACGATGGTGAGCACACCTGCAAGCTGCTTGGGCCCCATCACGGCGATGCGGTGGTTGGGCCAGCTGAAGATGAATCGCGGGTCGTAGGCGCGCCCGGCCATGCCGTAGTTGCCCGCTCCGTACGAGGCACCCATCATCAGCGTGATCATCGGAACGCCGCAGTTGCTCACCGCGTTGATGAGCTTGGCACCGTCCTTGATGATGCCGCCCTGCTCGTAGCGCGTGCCGACCATGAAGCCGGTGATGTTCTGCAGGAACAGGATCGGCACGTCCATCCGATTGCAGAGCTGGATGAACTGCGCGCCCTTGTGCGCCTCCTCGCTGAACAGGATGCCGTTGTTCGCCAGGATGCCGACCGGGTAGCCGTTGACATGCCCCCATCCCGTGACGAGTGTCGTTCCGTAGAGCGGCTTGAACTCGTCGAACTCGCTGCCGTCGAGGATTCGTGCGAGCACCTCGCGTGCCTCGAACGGGATGCGGATATCGGCCGACGCGATGCCGAGCAGTTCCTCTGCGTCGTAGACCGGATCGCGCGGCGCAACGGACGGGCCCGGTCCGGACGTGTGCCAGTTCAGGTGGCCGACGATGTCGCGGCCGATCCGCAGGGCATCCGGCTCGTCCAGCGCGAGGTAGTCCGCCAGGCCGGATGTGCGCGCGTGCATCTCCGCGCCACCCAGGGTTTCGTCGTCCGCATCCTCGTCGATGGCCATCTTCACGAGCGGCGGCCCGCCGAGGTAGACCCGCGCAGCGTCCTTCTGCAGCACCACGTAGTCACTCATGCCCGGCACGTACGCTCCGCCTGCCGTGGAAGAGCCGAAGACGAGCGTGATCGTCGGGATGCCGGCGGCCGACAGCCGCGTGAGGTTCTTGAAGGACGCGCCGCCGGGATTGAACACATCGGCCTGCTTCGTGAGGTCGGCACCGCCCGACTCCGTCAGCGACACCAGCGGCAGCCTGTTCGCGCGTGCGATCTCCATTGCCCGCAGCGCCTTGGTCACGGTGATGGGCGACTGCGACCCACCCTTGACCGTCGGATCGTTCGCGCTGACCATGCACTCCACGCCGTTGACGCGACCGATGCCGGTGACCAGCCCAGCGCCTACCGCGTCATCCGTGCCCCAGCCGGC
>CAJAKT010000473.1 GCA_903940375.1 uncultured bacterium
CGGCTGGCGTGGTCCGCTCGAGGGCATCACGATGCCGCTCGACATCGACGCAGTTCGCGGCATCCTGCCGCGCGGCGGCACGATCCTCGGCTCGTCACGAACCAACCCGATCAAGATCGAGGGTGGCATCGAGCGCATCGAGCAGAATCTGAAGGATCTCGGCATCGACGCCCTCATCGCCATCGGCGGAGAGGACACCCTCGGTGTCGCCACCACGCTGACCGAGCACGGCTTCCACGTCATCGGCGTGCCGAAGACGATCGACAACGACCTCAGCGCCACCGACTACACGTTCGGCTTCGACACTGCCGTCGGCATCGCAACCGAGGCAATCGACCGGCTGCACACCACTGCCGAGTCGCACCACCGGATCCTGATCTGCGAGGTCATGGGTCGTCACGCTGGCTGGATCGCGCTGCACTCCGGGATGGCCGGCGGCGCCAACGTCATTCTCATTCCCGAGGTGCCCTTCGACCTCGATCAGGTCACGGCGTGGGTCGAGTCGCGCTTCACCGCAAGTTACGCGCCGATCATCGTCGTGTCGGAAGGTGCACTGCCCAAGGACGGCACCCTGATCACCAAGGACGCCACGCTCGATGCGTTCGGCCACGTCAAGCTCTCCGGTATCGGCGAGTGGCTGGCGCAGCAGATCGAGGCCCGTACCGGGCATGAGGCGCGCACAACGGTGCTCGGGCACATCCAGCGCGGTGGCACGCCGACGGCGTTCGACCGGGTACTGGCAACCCGTTTCGGCCTCAACGCGATCGCCGCGGTGAAGGACGGAGCCTGGGGCACGATGGTCGCCCTGCAGGGCACGGACATCGTCCGCGTCCCGCTGCAGGAGGCCACCGGAGTGCTCAAGACGGTGCCGATCGAGCGCTACGAAGAGGCCACGTCCTTCTTCGGCTGAGCAGGCCCTAACCTTTACGCATGTCCGCATCGATCGTCTGGCCCGACCTCCCCGCTGCCCAGCAGCCGCCGTGGTCGGATGCCGACGAGCTCCAGGCCGCGCTCGACGAACTGTCGGCGCTGCCGCCCCTGGTGTTCGCGGGCGAGTGCGATGTCATGGCGACCCGGCTCGCCGAGGCGGCGCAGGGCCGTGCCTTCGTCCTCATGGGTGGCGACTGCGCTGAGACGTTCGCGGGCAACAACGCCGATTCGATCCGGGCGCGACTGAAGACCGTCCTGCAGATGTCCGTCGTGCTCACGTACGCCGCGTCACTCCCGGTCATCAAGGTGGGCCGCATGGCCGGGCAGTACTTCAAGCCGCGCTCCCAGCTCACCGAGGTGCGCGATGGTGTTGAGCTGCCGTCGTACTTCGGCGATGCCGTGAACGCGCTGCCATTCGATGCCGCGAGTCGTCGTCCTGACCCGCAGCGACTCGTGCGGGCCTACAACGCCTCGAGTGCTGCACTGAATCTTGTCCGCGCCTTCACGCAGGGCGGCTACGCCGACCTGCGTCAGGTGCACGCCTGGAACCAGGACTTCGTGCGCGATTCCGTTGCCGGCCAGCGCTACGAGGCCATGGCGGGAGAGCTCGACCGTGCTCTGGCGTTCATGAATGCCATCGGTGCCGAGCCTGACGAACTGCAGCGTGTGGAGTTCTACGCGGCCCATGAGGCGCTGTCGATCGACTACGAGCGCGCCCTCACCCGGATCGACTCGCGCACCGGCCTGCCGTATGACGTATCTGGTCACTTCCTGTGGATCGGAGAGCGGACCCGTCAGCTCGATGGCGCGCACGTGCACTTCGCGTCGACGATCCGCAACCCCATCGGCGTCAAGGTTGGCCCGAGTGCTTCGCCGGAGGACATCGTCCAGATGTGCGAGGTACTCAACCCCGATCGCATCCCCGGCCGGCTGACCCTCATCACCCGTATGGGTGCTGGCAAGGTGCGCGATGTCCTGCCCGGCATCGTGCAGAAGGTCGATGCGAGCGGAGTGCCCGTTGTCTGGGTGTGCGATCCGATGCACGGCAACACCCGCGAGGCCGCCACGGGCCACAAGACGCGGCTCTTCGACGACGTCGTCAACGAGGTCGAGGGCTTCTTCGAGGTGCACCGCAATCTGGGCACGATCCCCGGCGGTCTGCACATCGAGCTGACCGGCGACGATGTCACTGAGTGCGTCGGTGGCACCGGTGGTGTGCTCGAGGGCAACCTGGGTGATCGTTACGAGACGGCATGCGACCCCCGTCTGAACCGCGAGCAGAGCCTCGAACTGGCATTCCTGGTCGCCGACATGCTGATGATGCGATAACCATGTCCCACCCGGTTGGCGCTCTCCTCGCGGCGACCTATCGCACGCCTGCCGGTCGCATCACGGTGGTCGTGGATCCGCACGCAGCGGGTGATCTCGGGCCAGCCGAGTACGGCGCCGTCGTGGTGTCGACGTTCTCCGATCTCGATTCCGCGCTCGAACGGCTGCCCGGGCATGGCGGTATCCGGCCGCGCAGCACGGTGCCCTTCGTGCGAGACGTGCTGCAGCGGTACGCGGACGGTGACCTCAACGCCCTCGAGGAGATATCGGTCATGCAGCCCGGTGGTCCGTTCCAGCAGCAGGCCTGGCGTGCGATGCGCACGATCCGCGCGGGCAGTGTCGATACCTATGCGGGCCTTGCCCGACGGGCCGGCGCACCGCGTGCAGCGCGCGCTGCGGGCACCGTCTGCTCGACGAACCTCGTGGCGCCCTTCATCCCCTGTCATCGCGTGGTCGCATCGAACGGGCTGGGTGGCTACGGCTACGGGCTCGACATCAAGATCGCCCTGCTCGAGCATGAGGGTGTCCTGCTCTAGCCTGAGATGGTGAGCTTCGATCGCGACCCCGTGGGCACCGTCGTCGACGATGTCGCCGATGCGATCCTGCTGGCACGTGCCGAGGGCCGATGCCTGGAAGCGCCGTACGGCGGTATCCCGCTCGACGCAGAACAGGCGTATGCCGTGCAGGGCCGGGTCGTCGCAGCACGGCTGGCGCGCGGTGAGCGGGTGGCCGGCTGGAAACTCGGGTACACGTCCGTAGTGATGCGTGAGCAGATGGGTATCGCCGAGCCGAACTTCGGGCCGCTGACCGATGCGATGCTGCTGGCCGACGGGGCATCGGTGCCGACGGCAGCCAG
>CAJAKT010000474.1 GCA_903940375.1 uncultured bacterium
ACCGTGCGGGTGCTGCACCAGGTCGTCTGACCCGTCCCCGCCCGTCCAGTGCGACCCGTCCACCGCGACCCGTCCACCGCGCGCCTGCGTCACTCGTGGCTGCGCCGTGTCCGGAATGTCCAGCCACGCCTGACGCAGCTCCGAGGTTGAAGCAGCCACGTGTGACGCAGCTCCGATGAGGGGCGGGACGGCTACAGCGGGATGTTGCCGTGCAGGCCGCGGACACCGGGGGTGTCGAGCAGCACGCGGGCGACCGTCGTGCGCGTCTTTGCCGGGCTGACGACCTCGTCGACCACGCCGATCTCGACCGCACGCGCGATGCCACCGGAGATGACCTCATGCTCGGCGGCCAGTTCCAGCTCGACCTGTGCGCGGGCATCCTCGGGCACTTCAGCCAGGCGGCGGCGGTGCAGGATGCGGATGGCGGCCACGGCGCCCATGACGGCGACCTCAGCATCGGGCCACGCGTAGACCTTCGTGGCGCCCAGTGACGCAGAGTTCATCGCGACGTACGCGCCGCCGTAGGCCTTGCGCGTGACGACGGTGACGCGCGGGACGACGCACTCGGCGAAGGCATGCAGCAGCTTCGCACCGCGACGCACGACGCCTTCCCACTCCTGGCCCACGCCCGGCAGGTAGCCCGGCACGTCGACCATCACGACAAGCGGCACGGCGAACGCATCGCACATCCGGACGAAGCGCGACGCCTTCTCGGCGCTGGACGAGTCGAGGCAGCCGCCTAGCCGCAGCGGGTTGTTGGCCACGATGCCGATCGTGCGGCCGCCGAGGCGGCCCAGGCCGACCACGATGTTCGGCGCCCACTTGGCATGCAGCTCGACGAAGGTGCCCTCGTCGACGAACGCCTCGAGCATCGGGTGCACGTCGTAGGCGCGACGCGAGGAGTCCGGCAGGTTGGCGGCGAGGTCGATGTCAGGGACCGAGTCGATGTCGAGCGAGCCCTGGTGCCCGAGCAGGTTCGCCAGCGTGCGGGCGTGCTCGAGGGCCTCGGCCTCAGAGTCGGTGGTGATGTGCACGACGCCGCTGCGGCGTCCGTGCGGCTCCGGGCCCCCGAGGCGTTCCATGTCGACGTCCTCGCCGGTGACCGAGCGCACGACCTCTGGTCCGGTGACGAAGATGCGGCCAGCGGGGCCGAGGATCACGATGTCGGTCAGCGCAGGGCCGTATGCGGCGCCGCCGGCTGCGGGGCCGAGGACGACGGAGATCTGCGGGACCTTGCCGGATGCCCGCGTCATGGCGGCGAACACGCGGCCCACGGCATCGAGGCTCGCAACGCCCTCTCGTAGGCGCGCGCCACCGGAGTGCCACAAGCCGACGACGGGGGCGGAGTCGGCGAAGGCCCGGTCATACGCCGTGACGATGGCGCGGCACCCGTCGGTGCCCATGGCACCGCCCTGCACCGTCGGATCGGTTGCGAACGCCACGACATGCGTGCCGTTGGCCCGTCCGACCGCTGCGAGCACGCCGCGGTCGTCCTCCGGCGTGATGGCCGTGAACTGGCCGTCGTCGAAGAACGCGGCGAGTCGTACGCGCGGAGAACGGGGATCGATCTCCGGCTCAGTGGTCGCCGCCTGTGTCATGTCATGCACTCCTGAACACGAGGGCGACGTCATGGCCGCCGAATCCGAACGAGTTGTTGATGGCGGCGATGTCGCCATCGGGCAGTGCGCGCGGCGCGCCAGCGGCGACGTCGAGGTTCACGGCGGGATCAAGCGAGTGCAGGTTTGCGGTCGGCGGGACGAGCCGGTCGCGCAGCGACAGCAGCGTGAAGATCGACTCGATCGCACCGGCGCCGCCGAGCAGGTGGCCGGTCATCGACTTGGTGCCGGTGATGACCACGCTGTCGGTGTATGCGCCGAGGGCACCGCGGATGGCGACCGATTCCGCGATATCGCCCTGCGGAGTGGAGGTGGCGTGCGCGTTGACGTGGACGATGTCGGCCATGGTGAGGCCTGCGTCCTCGACCGCCAGGGTCATGGCGCGTGCGGCGCCGAGGCCTTCCGGATCGGGCTGCGCGATGTGGTGGCCATCGGACGTGAGCCCGGAACCGCCGTAGATGCCCAGGACGGTTGCGCCGCGGGCGGCAGCGAACTCGGCGGACTCGAGGACGAGCACCCCGGCGCCTTCGCCCATGATGAAGCCGTCGCGGTCGATGTCGTAGGGCCGCGACGCGGCGGTCGGGTCGTCGTTGCGCGTCGACAGGGCGCGCATCGCGGCGAACCCGGCCATCGTGATGGGGTGGATGACGGCCTCGGTGCCGCCGCAGATGACGACGTCGGCGCGGCCGGTCTGGATCATCCGGGCGGCGTACGAGACGGCCTCGGCACCGGATGCGCAGGCGCTGACGGGAGTGTGGACACCGGCGCGGGCGCCGACCTCGAGGCCGACGATCGCGGCCGAACCGTTGGGCATGATCTGCGTGACCATGTGGGGGGAGATGCGCGACGGGCCCCGCTCGAGCAGGGTGTCGTAGGAGTTCATCAGGGAGGTCAGGCCGCCCATGCCGGTGGCGATGACGGCGCCGAGGCGCTCCGGGTCGACCTCGGGCGAGCCGGCATCGGCCCACGCCTCACGGGCGGCGACGAGCGCGGCCTGCTGCGAACGGTCGAGCTTGCGGGCCTCGACGCGGTCGAGCACCTCTGCGGGGTCGACAGCCATGAACCCGGCGATCTTGGACGGCTGGACGTCGGCCCAGGGCGCCTGGATCACGCTGATGCCGGACACGCCGGCGAGCACGTTCTGCCAGCTGCTGGCCACATCCCCGCCGACCGGCGAGGTCATGCCCAGCCCGGTGACTACGACCTGACGCGTCATGCCTGTTCCTCCCGAAGTGCGGTCCCGTCGGCCTTGAGGTTGGTGGCGGTTCCGGGGGCCCGGAACGCCGCCAACCTCAAGACCGGCACGGTGCGGTGATGGCTACTTGTTTGCCGAGATGTAGTTGACGGCGTCGCCGACGGTCTTGAGGTTCTTGACCTCGCTGTCGGGGATCTTCACGCCCCACTTGTCCTCGGCCGCCATGACGACCTCGACCATCGACAGCGAGTCGATGTCCAGGTCGTCGACGAACGACTTGTCGGACTGGACGTCCTCGACGGGAACACCGGCAACCTCGTTGACGATGACTGCGAGGCCTTCGAGAATCTCCTGGCTCATGTGCTTTCCTTTCGGTTTCTGAATGTGGACGTGTGGTGCGGGCGAGCAGTCGTGCGGTCTGGCGGTCGTGCGG
>CAJAKT010000475.1 GCA_903940375.1 uncultured bacterium
GGCCAGCACGTCATCACGATGGCAAGGTCGATCCAGGACCTGCCGCGGCAGGTGGCTGCGAGCCAGCACCACCCGGCCCCGACCAGGAGCACGGCGCCAACCAGTGCGCCCAGCTCAGCGCCGAGCAGGGCCTCCTGCACCCCGACCACGCCGACGACCGTCACGACGATGAGGAAGCCCAGCGCCGCCACCTCGGGGTAGCCCGCCAGCGCTGCCACCCATCGAGGCCGTCGGCGAGTGCAGGTGACCAGCAGCAACGGCACGCCGATGCCCAGGACCGACAGGGCCACCGGCGTGAACCCTGAGCCGGGCGCGACTGGGTTGGGGGGACCGAGGCGGGCCAGCACGACCCCGAAGGCGATCGCCCCGCCCATCGTGAGCAGTTCCCAGCCGGCGTATCGGGCAAGTGCGCCCGCGCGTCCCGGGCCCTGCTCGTCCAGCGCCGGCAGCGCCCGCGAGCGCTGCAGCCAGCCCCAGCGGATCAGGAACATCAGGAGAACGGCCTTCAGCAGGACGAGTGAGCCATAGAGCGTTCCCGAGAACTGGCTCGGCAGGGCCAGCCGCAGTGAGGCGTTGAGCAGCCCGGTCTCGCCCACCACGATCACGCACCACAGGGCGAGCAGGCTGAACCGACTCAGCAGTGTCCGATCATCGCCCGGCGCGGCCATCGCCAGCGCCACCACGACTGCAAGCCCGCCCGTCCACAGCGACACCGCAGCGACATGCAGCCCCAGGCTCACCGTCGCCGCCACATGCTCACCCGACAGTCCGCCGTGGCCGAGCAGTGCTGGCAGAGCAGCAGCCATGAGTGCGAAGCCCAGGGCGACCCAGCGCCACAGCCCACGGCCGCGCGCGAGCACGACCACGCCGAGAACAAGGACAGCCTGCGCCAGCAGCACGCGGCCGACCAGTGTCTCGGTGAGCAAGCTGCGCACACCGCCGACGGACTCCGCCGCGCCGACAGCCTGCACATCCGACACCGTCAGGAGGGTCAACGGCACCAGCAGCGCAACCCAGACAAGGGACCAGCCCATCGCCCAACGGGCCACTCGCTCATGCCGGGTGGCAAGCAGAAGTGCTGTCACCGTCGCACCGACTGTCAGGGCAGCCGCGACGTCACGCGCATAATGAACGACGGGCAGCAGCCAGATGGTGACGAGCGGCTCTGTCGGCAGGCCGGGAATGACCGGCGCGGCAAGTAGTCCGCCAACCCACAGACCGGCCACCAGAGCGGCAATACCCCACCACAGGGGGGCGCCGAGGCGTGGTCCCGTCACTCCTGGAAGGTACCGAAGGTCGGGCTGTTGGTGTTGGGGCTGGTCGTCATCACCGTTGCGAAGATCGCGCCAAGGAGGATCGCGATCGTGGCCCACGTCATGTACATCGCTACGAGGCGCACATGCGAGCTGTTGCCCTGCGTGATCCGGCCGGCCCGAGTGCGGCCCATGATCGCCTGCGTGAGGAACAGCAGCAGCGACAGGTGAATGGCCGACCCGATGCACAGCCAGAAGGTCGCGGATGCATAGGCGCCATCCGACGGACCGAACGGGAACGTCGACAGCTGGACGATCTGCCCGATGAACGTGACGAGGATGATGAGCATCGACAGGCTGGCCGCGAGCATCAGCCCACGACGGTTGCCCTGATCGATCTGACGCAGGCCCCACCACATCAGCGCCGTGGCGACAGCGGTGCCGAGCACGATGAGCCAGAACGTCGTCGGCGGTGCCCACGCGTCATTCGGCGGTGCCCACGCGTTGTTGACGTTGAGCGACCACAGGTAGGAGTAGGCGACCAGAAGCGCGACCGTGCCCGTGATATCCGAGACGATGCACAGCCAGATGCCCATGCGGTTGCGTCGGGCGTTGATGGACACCGGCTCGCCGGTGGTCGGGTACAGCGGCTCGGTCACGGGAGCGCTCATGCCACACCTGCCGGCTGCTTGTCGGCCTCGAGGACCGCGTCGTAGGGGTCAGGCACGCCATAGCCGTACGGATCGCTCGTGACAACGGGAAGAACCGGGAAGTTCTCCAGGGGCACCGGCGTCTCCGTCTGCCATTCGAGGGTCTTGCCGCCCCACGGGTTGCTGCCCGACGGCTTGCCGGAGCGCCATGAGGTGATGACGGCGTAGAGGAAGATCAGCATGCCGATGCCGATCGTGTAGGCGCCGACGGTCGACAGCCAGTTCGAGATGTTGAACGCGTTGTCGAACTGCAGAACGCGACGAGGCATGCCCTGCAGGCCAGCCACGAACATCGAGCCGAACGTCAGCTGGAAGCCGAAGAACGCGACCCAGAAGCCGATGGAGCCAAGGCGCTCGTCGAGCATGCGCCCGGTCATCTTCGGGAACCAGTAGGCCGTGGCACCGATCGCTGCGAAGAGCCCGGCACCCATCAGCATGTAGTGGAAGTGGGCGACCACGAACATGCTGCCGTGCATGTACTGATCGACCGGCACGTCGGAGAGGTACACGCCGGTGATGCCACCAACGACCTTGTCCCAGATAACTGCGTAGACGCACATCATCGGCAGGCGGGTCCACGGCTTGCCACGCCACAGCGTGCCGAGCATCACGAGGACGAGGAAGCCGAAGGGGATGGAGATCAGCTCGGTCGAGAGCATGAACGGGTAGCCCGCGGACGGAGCCCAGCCGGTCATGTACATGTGGTGGACCCACACGATCGAACTGATACCGACCACGCCGGCGAAGCCCGCGATGGCGACCTTGTACGAGAACAGCGGCTTTCGGAGGAACACCACCATGAGTTCCATCAGGGCCGCGGTGCCGGGGATGACCACCACGTACACCTCGGGATGGCCGAGCAGCCAGAACAGGTTCTCATACAGCCAGACGCTGCCACCCATGATCGGGTTGTAGAAGCTGGTGGCGATGACCTTGTCGCTGAGGGCGAGCATCTGCGAGTACTGGAACATCGGGAACCACACGAGGCCCATGACCGAGGAGGCGATGACGCCGATCACGAAGATCGGCACGCGGTTCCAGGTCATCCCGCGTGCCCGCATCGTCACTGACGTGGTGATGAGGTTGACCGACGCGACACCCGTCGAGAAGGCGAAGACGATGATCGTGACCTGGTAGCCGATCATGCCGATCGGTGCCTGCGAGGCGAGTGGCTGGTAGACGGTCCAGCCGTCACGGATGCCACCGAGGAAGAGATTCGAGGCCAGCGGCGGGATCGCGGCGAACAGCAGCCAGAAGCTGAGCGCGTTGAGCCTTGGGAACGCCATGTCGCGGGCGCCGATCATGATCGGCAGGATGAAGTTTCCGAACGGACCGGTGACCACGATGATCAGGGCGATGATCATCACGATGCCGTGCGTGCCGATGAGCGAGTTGTAGAAGTTGGGGTCGAAGACCTCGGCCCAGGTGATGCCGAGCTCCGTGCGGATCAGCATCGCCAGCAGGCCGCCGAGGCCCAGCAGGAACATCGCCATGATGAGGTACTGGGTACCGACGACCTTGTGATCGGTCGTGTACTTCCAGTAGCGCCACTTGCCCTGGTCCTTGCCGGCCATGTACTCCGCATCGTCGTGCGTGAGGTCGTGGCCGAGCGCCCAGCGAATCGGCCCAGCGAAGGCGCCGATGCCGATCATGAAGAAGATGACCCAGGCGAAGTACGTGGCGGCGACAAGCGCGTTCAGCCCGACCTGGGAGGCATCGGCATTCGTCGTGCCCCACGGGACGAAGAAGTGCGACCCGATGGCGTACGTGACGATGGCGGCAACAAGACCGAGCGCCGTGCCGGTGACGATGCTGGTGTGACGAAGGATGCCGCCCGGCTTGCCGTGCTGCTTGGGCTGCGGGACGTCGTGGGTCTGGTGCACCACCGCGGTGTCGGTCATACCGTCCTCTTCCCGCCCATTTCGCGAACCCAGGCATCGAACTCGGCCTGCGTGACTACCTGGATCTTCGTCTGCATGTAAGCGTGGTGGAGCCCGCACAGTTCGGCGCACCGGATGTTGAACGTCCCGAGCTTGTCGGGGGTCACGCCCGTGTTGGTGATGGCGCCGGGGTTCGCGTCGATCTTGATGCCCAGTTCGACGACCCAGAAGTCGTGAACGACATCCTTCGACGTGACGTTGAAGTACAGCGGCACGTTGATCGGGACGATGAGGGTGTCACTGGTGACCGCGCCCTGGTCCGGGTACTGGAAGGTCCAAACCCACTGCTGGCCCGTGACGTTGATGTCGATGGCCTTCTGACCATTCGGCTGCTGATTGGCCGGGGTGGAACCGTTCGCATAGGAGGTGATGGTCGCGAGTTCGACCAGGCCCCAGATGACGAGGAAGCCCGCGAGGATGCTCGTCGCAGCAATCCACAGCACAACCGCCGTGCCGTTGGTGCGGATGGCCGGACTCTCCTGCATCGGCGGATCCTCGCCGGTGACCCGGCCCCAGCCCGTGAGGCTGTAGAAGAGGATCGCCAGCGTGATGGCCATGAGCGGGGCCGAGACCACCGTGAAGACGAACATGGTGCGCTCGATCTCGACCATGATCGCCGACGCCGGAGCGCCACTCAGGTTCATGAAGTGGATGACGACCCAGGCGAGCGGGATGATCAACAGACCGATCACGATCGACAGCGCGATGATGCGGCGCACGTAGCCGCGCGACAGCCATTCCTTGAGCCGATGGTCAGCCGCTGGCCGGTTGGTGGGCTCCTCGGGCTGGTCGACCTCGATCGTCGGCGGGTTATCGATGGACATCAGACCACCGTGACCGTTCCGCTCATCCAGCCGCGTTCGCTCATGACGCCGCCGAACTGCACATAACTGTCGCCACAGGGATCCTCGCAGTTCCAGACGTACGTGCCGGGATCGCCCGTGATGAAGGAGAAGGTCACATCAACCGGCTTCGGGTAGCCGTTGGCCTCGTTGGGCGCATCGGCCGCGACACCCTCCATGGGGACGTTCAGGAAGAAGTACGGCTGCCCGCCCTCGGGGTACTGATGGATCATGAAGGTGTGCGCGACGTCGGCCGGTGCGATGCCCGGCTTCTTCATACCGTTGAAGTCGGCCGTTCCGTCGACCGTGCCCTGCACCGTCGCGAAGTACGGGTTGTAGACAGCGCCTGCGCTGTCGTACTGATGCACCGTCATGGTCACCAGGGTGTGTGCCGGCAGCTCGAGCGTCGTCGACGGCCAGTAGAACGGCCACGAATCCTGATCGGTCTCGGCGACGATGGCGTTGACACCCGAGGTCGGCCCCGGCACCGCTGCGGATGCCTGCGGGTAGATCGACAACTCGAGCGTCGCGTGCGGCAGGGTGCCCTGCGGCGTCTCAGCCGTTCCGACGACCGTCGCGGCAAGCACCGCCGGTTCCGCCTGACGCTGCTGGGCGATGAGCACGGCACCCGCGACCACGATGACGCCGACGGCGACGGTGAGTAGTGCAAAGATGAACCGCTTCACTGCTGCCCCCTTCATCGTCCGAACGGTTGTCCGTATCGCGCGACCCTAGCGGTGCATCAGCGGATAAAGGCGAACAATAGCCACAAGGAGGACGCACGTGTCGAATGGCGCCCTGAGCGCGTTCTTCGGTGCCTCGACCTTCGATGCCTTCGTCGTCGTCAATCTGGCATTGGTTACTGGCTGGTATCTGTGGGCGGTTCATCGGACGGCTGTCCGGTGGCCCTCCGGAAGTACCGCCTGTTTCCTCACCGGCGTGGCGATTCTCGCGGTCGTCTACCTGGGCCCGCTCCCGGCGTGGTCGCATACCTTCTTCTGGGCGCACATGACCCAGCACCTGCTCGTGATGATGGCGGCCGCCCCCCTGATCGTGCTGGGTAATCCCGTGACGCTGGCGTTCGCCGCCAGCTCCGGCGCAACCCGTCGCCGGTGGATCCTCCCGGTGCTGCGCAGCCGGGCGATGCTCGTGCTGACCAACCCCTACCTGACCTGGGCGCTCTTCGCCGGCGTCCTCATGGGTGCCCACTTCACACCGTTCTACGGGTGGGCGCTGTCGAATCATGACGCCGACTACTTCGTGGAGCAGCCGCTGTTCCTCGTGGTCGCCCTCATGTACTACTTCCCGCTGATCGGCTCCAACCTCCAGCCGCGTCGACCCACCCACGCCTTCCGCCTGATCTCCCTCGCCGCGATGATGATTCCCGAGGCCATCACCGGTGCTGTCATCTACTTCGCCTCCGTCATCCTGTATCCGTTCTTCGACCGTCCGCGGCCCTTCGGCCTCGATGCCCTTCCCGACCAGCAGCTCGCGGGTGGCCTGATGTGGGCTCTCGTCATGGTCGTCGACTCGTTCTGGATGATGGTCGCGGCAGCACAGTGGTTTGCCGATGAGGAGCGAAAGGGCCGACGCATCGACGCCGAGCTGGCCAGGAGCGCATCGTGAGGAGCGTCCTGACAGGTCGCCGCTCCGTGGCCCTCATGGTCGCCTTGGCCATCAGCGTGCCGGTGCTCGCCGCCGGGTGCGGACGGGACGTCCCGCCGTCAGCCCTGGTCGGCACCACGGTCTTCGCCCCCGACGAGCGCGAGCCCCTGCCGCCGGTCAGCGGCACCACCACTGGCGGCCAGGCCCTGTCCGTGAGTGACCTCCGGGGCCGAGTCGTCGTGCTGAACTCGTGGGCATCCTGGTGCGCGCCATGTCGCGACGAGGTCCCCGTCTTCGTCGCGATCCACGAGCAATCGGATCCGGATCAGGTTGCAGTGGTCGGCCTTGATGTGACCGACGAGCCGTCTGCATCCGCAGCCTTCGAGCAGGAGCTCGGGATGAC
>CAJAKT010000476.1 GCA_903940375.1 uncultured bacterium
CGCGGTATCCCGGTCTGGTGTGGCGGAATGCTCGAGACGGGGATCGGCCGCGCAGCGAATCTCGCACTCGCCGCTCTCCCCGGCTTCACGCTGCCGGGCGACACGAGTGCGTCGAACCGCTACTACAAGGTCGATGTCACCGAGCCGTTCGTGCTGCAGGACGGCGGACTGTCGGTGCCGACCGGACCGGGTATCGGGGTCGACCCGATCCCCGATGTACTGGCCGATCTGACGGTCTGGTCGCAGGAACTACGACCGGCCTGACGAAGCCGCTGCCTATGGGTGCAGCCAGCTCCGCAGGCGACCGGTGAGCCACGGCACGCCCACCCAGACCATGAACGGCACGACGATGGCAGTGGTGATCAGTACGCGCAGTGCCACCGGGAGCGACATCAGGTGCGGCACCAGCAGCCAGCTGATGAGCAGTGACGCCGGGTAGAGGGCGATGGCGATGACCGTCGCGGTCTTCCAGCGTGGCGGGGGACTGGCACTTGCGTGGACACTCGTCGCGAAGATCCCCTCGAAGCCGCTGACGGCGTGCGCTCGTGTCTCGCCTTCGACGAGCGGTGCGGCACGGGCCAGCCATTCGCGTCGGACATCGCTGTGCTCCCAGTCACTCAGTGCCTGGGCGCTCGCGAAGCTGAAGGCCATCACCAGGTCCTCGCGGTCGGGTGCCGATGGCGGGTACATCTCGGCGCTCAAGTGGCCGGGAAAGGTGCTTGCGGCGGCGACGATGCCGTCGGCCCACGTCAGCAGCGCATCTTCCCTGCCCGGCGCGGGGCGACGTGAGACGACGACCGTGACGGGCAGGTCGTGTGACGGCTCGACGTGGTCAATGGCCGACACCGAATCTCCTAGCGCTTGATGAGGGGGGAGCGAATCTGTGAAGCAGCCGCGCTGGCGTCGAGGAACTCCTCCTTGTAGATGTCGCGCGGGAACAGTCGCTTGAGCATCAGGGTCTTGAGCGCCGCCTCGACCATGGCCGGCGGTCCGCACACGTAGCCGATGTGCCCCTTGAGGGTCTCGTGATTGGCGTTGAGGACGTCGGTGACCATGCCGAACTCGAAGCCCTCGGCCTCCTCCTCGGACAGGCACGGCCGGTAGGTGAATCGGTCGGGGTACTCGGCGGCCAGCGCGCGGAAGAGCTCGACGTCGTAGATGCCGGCGCGGGTGCGTGCACCCTGGTAGAGGGTCATGTGGCCGATCCCGTCGAGGTCGTTCTCGAGGGTGTGACGGATCATCGATGCGATCGGCGCCAGGCCGGTGCCGCCGGCGATGAGGACAGACGGCTCGGTGCGGTCGGTGCGGAGCACGAACCGGCCGTAGGGGCCGATCAGGTCGATGGGGTCGCCGATCGCGAGGCTGGTGAAGATCCAGCCGTCGGTGGCGAGTCCGCCGGGAGTGCGACGGATCTGGAACTCCAGCCGCCTCGGCTCGGTCGGGATGCTCGCCATCGAGTAGGTGCGGGTGAGGCCGGGCTGTCCCGGAACCACGAGTGACATGTACTGGCCGGCATTGAAGGTGAGGTCCTGATCGAGCTCGACGATCAGGCGGCGCGTGTCGAGCGCGACGTCCTCCATCGACACCAGCGTTCCGTGGAAGTCCCGGACGGGGTGCACCTCGATGGCGTCGTCTGCCGCGACATCGGCCTCGATGACCACGTCGGACATCGGCTTGCACACGCAGAGCAGGGTCTTGCCCTCCTCGCGCTCGAAGTCCATCAGGGCGAACGATGACGCCTCGCCCTGGCTGACTTCGCCCTCGAGGACCTCGGCCTTGCAGGTCGCACAGGTGCCGTGGGTGCAGGAGTGCGGCACCCAGACGCCGGCACGCAGGCAGGCATCGAGGATGGTCTGGTCGTCTCGGCAGGTGATCTCGCGCCCCAGCGGCTCGATCGTGACGCGGTACTCGGTTGTCATGTATGCCTCCTGGCCTGGATCGGGTTCTCAGCGAACCATGCACCCATCGAGTCGACGACCCACTGGTCGGCTTCGCCGAAGGCGGCGAGCGGACCGGTCAGCGGCGTGACGAAACCGACCTTGATGGTCTCGGTGGCGCCGCCTGCGCCATGTGCACGGGCGTCATGACCATCACCATGACCATGACCACGTGCCCGATCGCGATCACCGTGATCCCGAGGATCGCGCGCGGCCGGCCACGCAGGTGCTCGATTC
>CAJAKT010000477.1 GCA_903940375.1 uncultured bacterium
CGATGGCCGCTACCTGTGGACCGTCTCTGCCGGCATCACCACCGACGACGTGCGGATCATCGACCTGGCCAGCGGCGAGGTGTGCGCCATCCTCGACCTGCCGGGTGCTTCCGGTGGCATCGCGCTGGACTCGACGCGCCACCTCGCCTACGTGTCCGGGCTGCCGAACTCGCGCTGGCAACCCGGCAAGAACTCCCTGCCCGGCGCAGCCGGTGATGTCGTGCATGTCTTCACGTGGACACGTGACTGCACGCAGACCCGTGAGGTCCGCGTCATTCCGCTTCCCCTGCCGGCGAATCCCCCGTTGACGCAGTCCTTCCCGCCGCCGCGCGCGGGCTTGGCCACGTCACCGTCGAACTGGCCGATGAAGCTGGCCGTCACGGATGACGGCAAGCAATTGCTCGTCGCCCTCAACCTCAGTGATTCGGCGGCGGTCGTCGACCTCGCCAGCGACACCGTGCGCCTTGTCCCGATCGGCGGCTACCCGTTCGGCGCCGCAACCGTGCCCGGACGCTCCTTGGGCCTTGTCTCGAATGAGGCATCCGGGACCGTGTCGGTCATCGACATGGCAACCGGCACGCTGATCAAGGACATCACCGTGGGGGCCCCGCTGTCGCACCCGCAGGGCATCGCCGTGAACCGGGCCGGGACGCGCGCCTATGTCGCACTGTCCGCCTCCGACCAGGTTGTCGTCCTGAACCTCACATCCCTCACCGTCGGCCGCACGATCTGGGTCGGGCGCGCTGCCGGACTGGGCACCAAGCCCACCGCACTGGCGCTCTCCCCCGACGAGCAGCGACTGTTCGTCACCGAATCCGGCGCGGACGAACTGGCGGTCATCGCCCTGCCGGGGCCGACCACGGCAAAGGGCTCCAGATGGGAGCTGGTGGGACGCATCCCGACCGCGGCGCAGCCTCAGGCGGTTGCCACCATCGCAGCACGCAACGGCAGCCCGACTCGCCTGATGTACATCTCCGCCGAGGGCATGGGCATCGGCGCGAACCCGGCAGGACCCAATCCGACGCTGGCCAGCGACCCGATCTTCTGGGCCTTCAGCCCGAACGCACCGACCACGAACGTATTCGGCGGAACCCAGTACACGGCAAAGATGGTGCGCGGTCGCGCAGGCATCCTTCCCCTGCCGAACGATGCCGAAGTGCGGGCGCTTACTCCCGCGGCCTCTCAGCAGCTCATACCCACCAACGCGCAGTCCGCCCCAGTGGGCTCCCCCTTGCGCGCGGGCGGACCCATCAAGCATGTGTTCTTCCTCGTGCGGGAGAACCGCACCTACGACCAACTGCTGGGCGACGTTGCGGCTGGCAACGGAGATCCCAAGCTGACCGTGTTCGGTAAGGCCATCACGCCGAACCTGCATGCGCTCGTCGCGCGCTTCCCACTGCTCGATGCGACGTACGCGAACTCGGAGGCGTCCATCCAGGGCCACTACTGGACCGCATCGGCGGGCGTGCCCGACTATGTGACGCGGAACTGGGTGCATCAGTACGCCGGGCGCGGGCGTCCAAACGACTTCGGCACCTATGCCGTGACGTGGCCCGGCAACGGCTACCTGTTCAACCAGGCCGAGAAGCAGGACATCTCCTACTTCAACTACGGCGAGGCGTTCATCGGCGGATACGCCTCGGTCCCTGACCGCAACCGGACCCCCGCCCTGCTTCGCAAGCAGATTCAGGTGCAGGCCAATACCGATATCGGTCCCCCGTTCGGCGGCTGCTACGCCGGCGACGGGGCCATCGGCGAGGCCTCCGACGGCGGACAGGTCTTCGATTCGTCCATGCCGGTCGGTGCGCCTGCCGGCGCCTACTCGCATGTCGACTGCTTCAAGAAGCGCTTCGACGCACAACTGGCCGCCGGCACGGTGCCCGAGCTGAACTACCTGACGCTCACGAGTGATCACACGCGCGGTACGCAGCCGGGCTTCCCGGTGCCGCGCGCGATGGTGGCCGATAGCGACCTGGCTATCGGGCAGCTGGTCGACATGATCTCCCATTCGTCCATCTGGCCGGAGTCGGCGATCTTCATCGTCGAGGACGACTCGCAGGACGGCGCCGACCACGTGAACGCCCACCGCATCCCCGTCGCGGTCATCAGTCCGTATGCGAAGCCGGGTGCCGTCATCCATACGCGCTACGACCTCGTGTCGGTCGTGCGGTCGATCGAGCTCATCCTGGGCATGGATCCGCTGAGCATCAATGACGCGTCAGCAACGCCCATGTATGACGCCTTCGCGTCGACACCCGTCAACTCCACGCCCTACACGGCGATCGTCCCGAAGGTCGACCTGATGGAGATGAACACGACCGCATCGCCCGACTACGAGTGGAGCATGTCCCTGCCACTCGAGGCGCCCGATCAGGTGTCGCAGGCCGACCTAGACATCATCCTGTGGCATTCGGTCTACGGAGCCGACTCCACACCTCCGCCGCCCGGCCCGGGCGCGGAAGGGGAGAAGACCGGCGAGATGGACGGCGACTGACCAACGTGCCGGAACCGCTGGCTCATGACGAGCAGTTGAGGCTTCCGTCGCATGCAAGAGGGATACCAGCGAAGCCGAGAGCTACCGTCGCGAGCACGATGACGGTCCAGGTCGAACCACCAGTGTCGAACAGCATCGACCCCATCGCTGCGGGGCCGCGGCCAGAGATCGCCTCGTACGTCACTGAAGCCATCACGCTCCATCTAGCCCGAGGATTCGGACGCCCCACCTTCAGCCTGCCGCTGGCAAACAGCAGGCCCGATCAGCCCGTCGCCGTGTCCTTGCCCAGCGGATCGACGGTCCAGATCCCGTTGCTGCCGGAAGACCACTACCCCGCGTGGCCATTGAAGTCGATGGAACTCGAGCAGCGCTACTCCGATGCTGGCCCTGCCGTGCTGCAGGTACCAACGCGGCCAGCGTTCATCGCGTGGAAGACCGCGGCGTATATCGACCGCCGCGCATCGCGCGACCTGTCGCACCAGACACGCTTGCTCATCACCGCAGCCGAGGCCCGGAGCATCGCCTTGGATGCGTGGCAAGCCTGTTGGGAGCGACCCACCGATTCCCATGAGTGCCAGACTCCGCCAACGGAGATCTGTGCGCCGCTATGACCGACCGGGGACGTCGAGCACGAGGAATCTGTGCACGGTTCCGTTGATCCTCGTCACGGCAAGCGGATAGGTCCCGGGCCGGCTGACAGCCAGGGCCGGGAGCGCCAGCCGGCCATTCGGAGCTGCACGGACGACACCCACATCCCGATACACGCCGTCGACCTTGATCCGGACGCGGTAGTGCCGCCCAGGCGACATGCCCTGGACATCGAGGGCCACGGGTCGCCCACGCGTGAGCGACACATGCCCTGCACCACCGATGGTCACGGAGAGGAGGCGCGGGATGACGCGGTGCTTGAGATTCGCCGCGACCCCGTCGCTGACAACCACGACCCCGGGTGCCAC
>CAJAKT010000478.1 GCA_903940375.1 uncultured bacterium
CCCTTACGATCCGACTGAACTGGTAGTCAGCCGGGTACTTCGCGGCGAGGGCGACGTATACGTCGTGGGCGAGCTTCTCTTCCTCGACCATGGCAACCAGGTCGGACTTCTGAGCTGCGGTCAGGGTGCCCGAAGGTGCTGCGATGCCGGTGCCCATGCCCGACATGCTGCCGGTGCCCATCCCGCGGCCCTGGCCTGCGTTCATGCCCATGCCGGATGCAGTGCCGGCCGCAATGCCGGTGCCGGTGCAGGTGCCCGTCCCGGTCCCGTTGCCGTTAGCGGCGAATGCGGGACCCGCGGCCACGGTGAGGCTGGTGATTCCAGCAGCGATGACGACAGCTGCGGTGAGTGAGCGACGCATGATGACTCCTTCGTTGGCCGGGGCGATGGCCCGGGGTTCATGTTCTTTTCACTGCTGACAATGACTGCTTGGGGTGGACCGACGATGTGCTCGGTGTGGAGATCGTGTGGAGATTGGCGCCCCATGCTGGGGTAGCCGCGCGCTGGCGCTGCTTGACGGGCAGGATGACGGTGTGGCGTCCATCCTGATCGTCGAGGACGAGCGAGATATCCGGGAGCTGCTGCGCCGCTACCTCGAGCGGGCGGGCCATTCCGTGCTGAGCACGGGAACGGGGGCCGAGGCGCTCCTCCTGCTCGCCAGTGCGGCACCTGACCTGGTGCTGCTGGACCTCGGTCTGCCGGATATCGACGGGCTCGAGGTGCTCGACACCGCGACGGTGATGGGCGTGGCCGTGATCGCACTGACCGCCAGGAGCTCCGTCGAGGATCGGATCCGCGGCCTTCAGCGTGGCGCCGACGACTACGTCAGCAAGCCGTTCAGTCCGCAGGAAGTCGTACTGCGGGTCGCGGCGGTGCTCGGTCGACACGGCGTCACTGACCAGAGTGACGTCGACTCCTTCGGCGGCGGCCGCCTCCGCATCGATGCGGCTCGGCACGAGGTCTCACTCGATGGTCAGCTCCTTGACCTCACCCCCTCGGAATGGGGCGTGCTGACGACTCTCGCGGGTTCACCCGGCCGGGTCTACTCGCGCGCTGAACTGGTGAACCGGGTACGTGGCTACGAGTTCGCGGCATACGAGCGGACCATCGACTCCCATGTGAAGAATCTGCGACGCAAGCTGGGCGATGATCCGGCATCGATCGTGGAGACGGTCCTCGGTGTCGGCTACCGCCTGGGACTGCGCCATGACTCGTGACACGCCCAGCACCCTTGGCCCGTTGGGACGTCGACTGCTTGCCGCCTTCGTACTCGTCGCACTGTCGTCAGTGCTCGTGCTGACGGTCGCCGCGCTCATCGGTACTGCTCGTGGGCTGACGGCCGGTGAGGATGAGCAGCGCCAGACAGTCGTCAACGCCACGTCAGTGGCAGCAGCGGATGCCTACCGGTCAGCGGGCGGCTGGTCGGGAGCCGACCTGACGCGTTCCTTCGACATCGCGGCCGCTGCCGGCGGCGCGTTGTCCGTTCGTGACAGCAACGGCGACTCGGTCGCGGCACCTACGGGCATGATGCAAGGCGGCGGTCAAGGCGGGCAGGCGCGAGGGGGACTCACAGCGCCCGTAGTTGTCGACGGTGTCACGGTCGGCAGCGTGCGAATCGGATTCGGCGGGCAGGCCGGATCAACAGCGCAGAGCATTGCGTGGACGTGGATCATCCTCGCGGCCGTTGTGTCACTGCTCGTTGCCG
>CAJAKT010000479.1 GCA_903940375.1 uncultured bacterium
ACCGATGTGGCGCGCTTCTCGGCACTCGGTGTGCCAGCACTCAACTTCGGACCCGGTGATCCAGCGCTGGCACACACGCGCGACGAGCATGTGCCGCTGGCGCAGATCGAGTCGTGCGAGGCGCGGATGCGCACGTGGCTCTCGCCACGATCTTGAGGTTGGCGGCGATTTCCGGGCCGTGAAACGCCCCCAACCTCAAGACCGACGAAGCCCCCTGGGGGTCAGGCCTGCTTGGTGGCCTCGACGTCCAGGTTGAGCTTGATCTCGTCACCGACGAGCACGCCGCCGGTCTCGAGTGCGGCGTTCCAGGTCAGGCCGAACTCCTTGCGGCTGATCTTCGTGCTGCCCTCGAAGCCGATCTTGGTGTTGCCCCACGGGTCCTGGCTGATGCCGACGAACTCGTAGGCAACGTCGACCGACGTGGTGACGCCGTGGATGGTCAGGTCGCCGGTCACGACGACGTCGTTGCCGTTCGCCTTGACGGCGGTGGAGACGAAGGTGATCGTCGGGAAGTTCTCGACGTCCAGGAAGTCAGCGGACTTGAGGTGACCGTCGCGGTCGGGGGACTTGGTGTCGATGCTGGCGGTCTGGATGGTGAGCTCCGCCGACGAGGCGGCGAGGTTGTCACCGTCGATCGTGAACGAGCCGGAGTAGTCACCGAAGCTGCCGCGGACCTTGGCGACCATCGCGTGGCGAGCGCTGAAGGCGAGGCTGGTGTGGCTGGCGTCGATGACCCAGGTGCCGGTGGCGTTGGCCAGGGTCAGGTTGGTCGTGGGCGTGGTCATGGCTGCTCCTACGGGCTCGGGATAAGTAGTTGATGTGTCACTTATATGGTTGAACCTACAACTAAACGGGTCGAAGTGCAAATCCGCCCTGGCCTAGGGTTCGGGCATGCCCGCCGTCTGCGTCTTCTGCTCGTCGAGCCTGACGATCGACCCGCGCTACCTGGAGCTGGCCCGGTCGGCCGGGGCGGCGATTGCCGCCCGTGGCTGGGATCTGGTGTCGGGGGCAGGGTCGATCTCGATGATGGGTGAGGTGGGCCGCGCGGCTCGCGGCGGCGGCGGTCACACCATCGGGGTCATCCCCGACGCTCTGGTGGCGATGGAGGTTGCCGACCACGATTCCGACGAGTTCATCGTCACCCGCGACATGCGCCAGCGCAAGGGCATCATGGACGAGCGCTCCGACGCCTTCCTCGCCCTGCCGGGTGGCATCGGGACGCTGGAGGAACTCGTCGAGGTCTGGACATCGCGCTCGCTCAACATGCACCACAAGCCGGTCGTCGTCCTTGACCCGTGGGGCGACTACGACCACCTGCATGCACTGCTCGACCACTGGGTGGATCGGGGTTTCGTGCGAAGCGGGGCCGTGGACCATGTGCACTGGGCGACGGACATCGATGGTGCCCTCGATGAGATCGCCCGCGGCTGGTCCACGACCCCGCCGTCGAACTAGCCGGCCATGTGCTGCTGACGCTGCTGATCCATGGCCGCAGCTTCAGCGGCCGTCATCGCATGAACCTTGGTCGCGGTGGCCGTCGAGCCGGCAACCGTCCCATCGACATGCGCGACATCGCCCACGCTGACATCAGTGATGGCATCCGTCGAGACCGCGCTCGGATCGGGGCGGCCCTGGGTGAAGTCCGGGGCGCCGACCCGCACCTCGGTCGTCGCGGTGACATCGAATGTCGACGAGTAGCCATCATCCGCCTTGACGGTGATGGACGAGCTGCTGACGGCGGTGACGGTGCCGTGGATGGTGCGCACGGTCGAGATAGTGCCATCGGCCGCCTTCACGACGAGCTCGCCGTGCAGGGCCTGGCCGCCGGGCCCACCGCGCATGCCGGGCATGTGCTGGCGGCCGGCGTGGGAGCCGCCCGGGGTGCCGCTCGGGGTGCCGTCGGCGGCCATGGCCATGCCGGTTATGCCGGTCGCGAGGACTGCGCCGGCGGCCAGCGAGCCGATGGTGAGGGTGATCGTTCGAGTGCGGGACATCTGGTCTCCTTCGTCGGGTACGAGTCGTGCTGAACTGCTGGGAGCAGCCTGCGGTGCCGACGTTGGGAGATGGTTCTGCGGGGATTCGGGTCACGTAAGGGACGGGATCCTTACATTCACCGGCTGTGCCGCATGGCACGAATGCCGTCTGCACGGTTCCGTGATGGAATGGCGCCATGACGTGGCTCTTCGTGATCGTCGCCATCCTCGTTCTCGGGGCGGGCTTCCTTGCGCTGCTCGGGCTGCTTGGCGAACTGCCGCCGTCCGAACCCGATCTGAAGCCCGACACCCTCGACGGGGAACCGGCCTTCGATGTCGTCGCCCGTGGTTACCGGATGGACGAGGTGGATGCGCAGCTCGCGACCATGCAGGACGCGATCGACACGATGTCAGCGGAACTGGACGAGCGTCGCCGCGATGACGCGCACTGACGCAGCTGCTCGACCGCCGGCGCATGTAGCACTCGACGTTGTGATCGACGCCCCCGTTGAGCGGGTCTTCACCGCCTTCAGCCAATGGAGTGAGCAGGGACGATGGATGCTGGGCACCCGTGTCGAGGTGCGCGTCGGTGACGGCGCGAGCGTCGGCTCCGAGCTGGCGGCCTGGACCGGCACCGGCCCCGCCGGCTTCTGGGACACGATGGTCATCACGCGGTGGGACCCGCCCTATCGGGTGGATGTCACGCACACCGGCGCGGTGGTGAAGGGGACGGGGACGATGGATGTCGTGGCCCTGCCCGGTGGCCGCAGCCGGTTCGTCTGGAGCGAGGATCTGGACCTGCCGCTGGGGCTGGTCGGCCGTGCCGGGTGGCCGATCGCGCGACCGGCCTTCCTTCTGGGTGTCCGACGCTCCCTCGAGGCCTTCGGCCGTCTGGTCGAGCAGGGAACGCTTCCCTGCTGACCGTGGGGACCCGCTGGGCGTCCCGTCCGGCGGGTTCGGGATAATAGGCCTATGCCCGTGTCAGTTTGCGGGCCGCGATGCATCAAACCGCTCGGACAAGTGCATGGACGGAAGGGGATCCACATGGCCGCGATGAAGCCGCGGACGGGCGATGGCCCGCTCGAGGTGACCAAAGAGGGGCGTGGCTACGTCATGCGCGTCCCCCTGGAGGGGGGCGGTCGACTTGTCGTCGAACTCAACGCTGACGAGGCCAAGGACCTGGGCGCGAAACTCCTGGCGCTCTTCGCCTGACCCACGAACATCGGAAGGCCCCGGACCATCGGTCCGGGGCCTTCCGTGCTGTCTGGGCTGAGTGCGCTCCGGGCTAGCTGCGCCCTCGCAAGGAGGCCACGAGGAGTCCGTCGCCAATGGTCAGCAGGACCGGCATCCAGTCGTCGTCATCGCGGACGGCTGCTGCCGTGTCGCGCAGGGCCACCGTCTCTGGATCGCGCTCGGCGGGGTCGGCCACCCGGCCGCTCCACAGGACGTTGTCGAAGATCGCCAGGCCGCCGACGCGCAGCAGCCGCTTGGCCTGGGTGAGGATGGCGGGGTACTCCGTCTTGTCTCCGTCGACGAACACGATGTCGTAGGCGGCATCGGACAGGCGGGGCAGGACGTCAAGGGCGCGTCCGGCGATGAGCCGGGTGCGGGTGTGGTCGTAGCCGAGGGCCGTGAATGTATCGCGGGCCACGCGCTGGTGCTCGGCCTCGACGTCGATGCTGGTGAGCACTCCGGCGGATGTCATTCCGGAGAGCAGGGCGGCGCCCGAGACGCCGGCTCCCGTGCCGACCTCGACGACGGCCTGGGCGCTCACCGAGGCGGCGAGCAGTCGCATGAGGGCAGCGGCCGGCCGGCTGACGGCCGGTGCGCCGAGATCGGCGGCACGGTTGCGCGCCTCACGGACGATCTCGGAGTCCTCCTCCCACCCGTCGACGTAGGCCCAGGACAGCCGGGTGGGGATGTCGGGGTCAATCGGGTGGCTGGCGATGATGCACCTCCGGGTAGGCGGCGACCGGCGCAGGACCGGCGGCGTTCAACGGCAGCCTAGCCTGAACTACCGTATGCAGGAGCGGGTCGGCCGGCCCGGCTTCCCCAGGATCCGGAGGCTCGTATGTCCGACCCGCAGCCTCCGTTCGCTGGCCTGCCGCCCGCGGCCGCACCGCCCCCGGCCGCACCGCCCGCGGCCGCACCGCCCGCGGAGCACAGGCGCCGGGGCCCCGGGGTGCTCGGCACCGTCCTGATCGCCGGTCTCGTTGCCGCCATCGTCGGATCGTTCGCCGGGCTGGCGGGCTATGTCGTCGGGCGCACGGTTGACGCGGCCGACGATTCGGCAGTGGTGCCCGCAGTGCAGCTGCCGGTGGCGCAGAGCGGAACCGGCTCGGCCGTGCCGCTCGTCGAGGGCTCGATCGCCGACATCGCCGCATCGACCCTCCCCGCCGTCGTCTCGATCGTGGCCGATGGCACGTCGGAATCGGGGAGCGGCTCGGGCTTCGTCATCCGGCCCAATGGCTACCTGCTGACCAACAACCACGTTGTCGACCTCGTCGCTGACGGAGGCACCCTCACCGTCGTCTTCAACGACGGAACCCAGGCCGAGGGAGAGGTCGTCGGCACCAATGCCTCGTACGACCTTGCCGTCGTCAAGGTCGACCGCCGCGGCCTGCCGGCCGTGGTCCTGGGCGATTCAGCCGCGGTTCGGGTCGGGGATATCGCCATTGCCATCGGTGCGCCGCTCGGTCTCGACGGCACGGTCACGTCGGGCATCATCAGCGCCCTTGATCGGCCAGTCACGGCGGGGGAGGCCGATGACGCATACATCAACGCCATCCAGACCGATGCCGCCATCAACCCGGGCAACTCCGGCGGCCCGCTGCTGAATGGGGCGGGGGCTGTCATCGGGGTCAACTCGGCCATCGCGAGCCTCGCCACTGGCGGTGAGCCCGGGAACATCGGCCTGGGCTTCTCCATCCCCAGCAACTCGGCCAAGCGCATCGCCGACGAGTTGATCGCCACCGGCAAGTCGCGTACGCCGCTCATGGGAGTGCAGCTCGACATGGCCTATGCGGACGGCGGGGCCCGCGTCGAGACGGTGACGTCGGGGAGCGGGGCGGATGCTGCCGGGCTGCGCATTGGCGACGTGATCATCAGCGTGAATGACCGGAGCATCGATGATGCGACGGAACTCGTCGTCTCGATCCGCAGCTACGCTCCGGGTGAGACCATCAAGATCGGCTTCAGCCGGGACGGTCAGGACCGTTCCGTCGACCTCGTCCTCGGTGACGACAGCAACTAGTCCACTTCGACCAACAGGCGGCAGTCATGTTCGACATCGGCATCGGGGAGATCCTGATCGTCGCTGTCATCGGCCTGCTGGTGTTCGGGCCCGAGCGACTCCCGCGGGCTGCGGCTGATGCCGCCAAGTGGCTCAAGCAGATCAAGGTGATGGCCTCGGGCGCACGCAAGGATCTGGCCGACTCCGCCGGGATCGACCTCAGCGAGACCCTCGACTCGGTGAAGTCCCTGCAGGAGTTCCATCCTCGCCGCCTCGCCGCGAATCTGCTGAACGATGAACCGGCACCGCCGCCGACGGCCACCCCGCCGGCAGCCCGCCCGGCGTTCGACCCCGACGCGACGTAGGCGAGCCCCGGCTGCGGTTGTTCAGGCCCGACGAGCCGGGGTGATCCCCAGTGACATGCCGGCGAGTCCCCGTGGCCTCTTCCCGAGGGTCTCGGCGATCTGGGTGAGGACGAGGGACGCGGGTGCCTCGGGAGTGCTGAGCACGAGCGGCTGGCCGTTGTCGCCGCCCTCGCGGAGGGCGACGTCGAAGGGGATCTTGCCAAGCAGCGGGACATCGGTGCCGAGCTGACGCGTCAGCGTCTGGGCCACGATGGCCCCGCCACCCATCCCGAACAGGTCCATCGGCTCGCCGCAGTGCGGGCAGGGGAACGAGCTCATGTTCTCGACGACGCCGGCCACCTTCTGGTGGGTCTGCTCGGCGAGCGTTCCCGCCCGCACAGCGACGTCGGCAGCGGCGGGCTGCGGTGTGGTGACGACGACAATCTCCGCGTTGGGGAGCAGTTGCGCGGTCGAGATGGCGACGTCGCCGGTGCCCGGCGGCAGGTCGAGGAGCAGTACGTCGAGGTCGCCCCACCACACGTCGGCGAGGAACTGCTGGAGGGCGCGGTGCAGCATCGGGCCGCGGAAGGCGACGGGCTGCGAGACGCCGCCCGGCTTGAACGGCAGCATCGAGATGACGCGGACGCCGAAGGCCTGCGGCGGCATGATCATGCCCTCGACCATGGTCGGGGGTTCCATCGCACCGAGCATGCGCGGGATGGAGTGGCCGTAGACATCGGCATCGACCAGGCCCACGGTGAGTCCCATGCGGGCCATCGCCACGGCGAGGTTCGCCGTGACCGATGACTTGCCCACCCCGCCCTTGCCGGATGCGATGGCGTACACCTTGGTCAGCGAGCCGGGCTGCGCGAACGGGATCTCGCGCTCGCCGTGCCCGCGCAGCATCGCGCGCAGTTCCGTGCGCTGCTCGTCGCTCATGACGTCGAGTTCGACGGTGACGCTCGTCACCCCGGGCACCGCGGAGACGGCCTCGGTCACGCGGTCGGTGATCGCACCGCGCATCGGGCAGCCTGACACGGTCAGATAGATGGCGATGCCGACGGAACCGTCATCGGCGGCGGCGACGGACTTCACCATGCCGAGCTCGGTCACCGGACGGTTGATCTCCGGGTCGTTCACGGTGGCGAGGGCGGCATGGATTGCATCGATCGAGGGGGCGGGCATGTACCGATGCTATTCGGCGGGCTCGTCCTCGCCGACGAGGCGTTCCAGTCGGCGCTCGGTGCGCCGCTCGGCCTTGGCGATCGCCTTGGTCTGGGCCTTGGTCTGTTCGTTGAGGGCCTTGATGATGTCGTCGACCTGATCGCGAAGTTCGCCGCGGACGTAGTCGCGGGTGGCCATGTCGCCCATCGCCACCCGCAGTGCGGCGATCTCGCGGGCCAGGTAGTCGGAGTCGGCGAGCAGTCGCTCGGTGCGAAGCCGGTCCTCCTGGAACTGCACGCGGTCGCGATCGGCCTGGCGGTTCTGCGCGAGCAGGATGAGCGGTGCCGCGTAGGAGGCCTGCAGTGACAGCAGCAGGGTCAGGAAGATGAAGGGGAACGGATCCGGTGCCCCGTCGGTCATGAGGAGGTTCAGGGCCACCCAGAGGATGATGGCCATCGTCATCCACATGATGAACGCCCACGACCCGATGTGACGGGCGACGCTCTCCGAGATGCGACCGAACCGCTCGGTGTCGACGGTGGGTCGCAGTGAGCGACTGCGATCGAGCGGCTGGTCCATGCGGTTGCTGCGGCGCGTGCGGTCGGTGGCCATGGTCACGCACCCCCGGCCGAGTCGTCATCGTTGTCGCGCCAGTCCTCGGGGAGCATGTGGTCGATGACGTCATCGATCGTCACGGCCCCCAGCAGATGACCGTTCTCGTCGACGACGGGCAGCGCGACGAGGTTGTAGGTAGCGAAGTAGCGGGTGATGACATCGAGTGGCGCTGCGGGCCCGATCGGCATGAGATTGGTGTCGACGAGGGATGACACCAGCGTGCCGGGGGGCTCGCGCAGCAGCTGCTGGAAGTGGCAGGCACCGAGATAGCGCCCGGTGGGAGTCTCGGTTGGCGACCGCGTGACGTACACCTGCGATGCGAGTGCGGGTGACAGTTCAGGGTTGCGAATCCGTGCGAGCGCGTCGGCAACCGTGGCGTCTGGCGGCAGCACGATGGGCTCGGTCGTCATCATGCCGCCGGCCGAGAAGTCGTCGTACGACAGCAGACGGCGGATGTCCTCGGCGTCGTCGGGCTCCATGCGCTCGAGCAGGTCGGCCGCCTGGTCGGGCGGCAGTTCAGACAGCAGGTCGGCAGCGTCGTCGGGGTCCATCTCCTCGAGGACGTCGGCGGCGCGTTCGGCTTCGAGGGCCTGCAGGATCTCGACGCCCTCGTCGTCGGGCAGCTCCTCGATGACGTCGGCGAGGCGCTCGTCCTCGAGTCCGCGCGCGACCTCAAGGCGACGCTTGGCGGGCAGCTCCTGGAGGATGTGCGCGACATCTGCTGCCCGCATCGTGTCGAGTCGGGCGAGGAGCTGCTCAGCGGGCTGGTCGGCGATGGGCAGGGACAGCCCGGCGACATCCTCCCAGTCGACGACGAGCGTGGCTCCGCGTCGGCGCAGTCCGCCACCGGGCTTGCGGACG
>CAJAKT010000480.1 GCA_903940375.1 uncultured bacterium
CAGCGGTGGATGACGTCAGTGCCGCTATGCACGCCTTCGGTCAGGCCCTGGCATCCGCGCTTGGGATAGAGCACCTTCCCCTTGGCATCGATGATGTCGCGCGGGGCGATCGCCATTACGGCAGCAGGGTTGGACTGGAGGTCCTGCACCTGCTTGGAGATGGTGTCGGGATTGATGAGGTCGTCCTGGCAGACCAGCTTGATGAACTCGCCGTTGGCGGCCTGGGTCGCTGCCGTCCAGTTGCCGGCCGCGCTGGTGCCCGCCGGCATCTGGATGAACCGGATGCGCGGATCGTCGATCGTCGCGAGGTAGTCGGCGGAACCGTCGCTGCCGCCACCCTCGGTGAAGACGATCTCGAGATTCGGATAGCCCTGCGCCAGCAGCGCCTCGGTGAGGTCGCGCAGGTGCGGCATGCCGTTGAAGACCGGCACGACGACCGAGACAAGGGGTGTCACCCCGTTAGTATCGCCGGTGTGAGGCGAGCCGTGGTGGTGGGATACGCGGCAACCGCGCTCGTCCTGGCGGTGGCCTTGCTTCAGGTCCTGCGCAGCGGGACGGATCCCGCAAACACGTCAGCCCCCGGATACCTGCCCCTGGCATACGCGGCTACCGCAGTGCTGATCGCCGCCTTCGCGGTGGCGGTGTTCATCCGTCGCGTCGATGTGGGTGTCGGGCGGTTCATGCCATGGTTCGTCGGCATCGTCGCAGCCCTCGCGAGCCTTGTGCCCTGGTGGGCGGTGTGGTCGGGTCGGGCCGACCTCGGAGCGTTGATCTACCGCGGGCTTCGCGTGCCGCAGGGCACCGTCCAGTTCTGGGACCTGGTCCTGCCGCTGAAGAGCATCGACTGTGCCGCGGTGGGTGTTGATGTGTACGCGTCGAACAACGGCTGCCTCGCCGATCCGTCCATCTACGGACCAGGCGTGCTGTGGCTGCAATACGTGCCGTTCGACATCTTCTCGGCCCGCTACGTCACCGGACTCGGCGTCGTTGCCATCCTGCTCTCCAGCCTCGCGCTGCTGTGGCTCGCACGCGCATCGGCTGGCATCGGCCAGCTTGTGCTGCTCATTGCGGCCGTCGGCGGCCCGTGGCTGCTGCTGGTTGAGCGAGGCAACCTCGATGCCGTCCTCCTGTGGGGAGCCGTCGCTGCGGTGATCCTGGTTCGACGGTGGAACTCGCTGTGGGCGTGGTCGATCGCGGCCGCGATCGTGTGGGTGCTCGGGACATGGAAGTACTACCCGTTCGCGATGGGGCTCATGCTCATCCCGGTCCTGCGGCTGCGTCGGGGCTGGACGGTGCTCGCGGGATTCGCGCTCGCAACGCTGGCGTTCATGGTCCTCACCTGGGACAACTTCCGCTTCAGCTCGCAGTCGAACGGCAACATGATCGACTACGGCGACTTCGTCGTCCTGGGCCGCGTGCCTGTCGTTGCGCGAATGCTCGGCACCGTCGTCGGTGCGGGCGGGGTGCAGGCGGGTGACCTGATCATGATCGTGCTCGCCCTCGTCGCTGCTGGCTGGGGTGTGGCCGTCGGACTCTCAACGGCCCGCACCCTGGTGCACCCGGCGATGCTTGCCATCGCTGGATCGTCGGTCTTCCTCGCGAGCGTTCTCGTCGCCGGATTCGGCTACGGATACAAGGCCACCTTCCTGCTGCTGACCGTGCCGTTGATATCGGCTCTGGTGCGGTCTTCGCGGCCGGTCATCGCATCGTCATCGGTGCTGATTCTCATCCTCACCGGCATCACTGCGATCGTCGTATGGAACACGGTCCTCGCCACCTTCGCGGGCGTCATCGTCGCGAGCTTCAGCCTGGGGCTCTCGGGGATACTGCTGGTGCGATGTGTCAGGCCGGTGCGACGCGCCACAGTGTGAGCGTCTGCGGTCCCGTGCTGCTGTCGTAGTTCTGAGTGCGCTCGGGCCGGACCCGTGGTTCGCGAGTGAAGTCCCAATCGGACGTGCAGGCGGAGTCCGTCAGGACGTAGTCCACGCCAGCGGCCTGGAGCGCGGCCGGATCCTCACTGGCGCGACGTTCGGCATCCTTGAAGATCCTGAATGCTGGTTCGGCAGCTGGCCACGCCAGTCCGTAGTTGTAGTACGCGACGGCGCCTGGCGAGATCATCTTGAGCACTCGCGGATCCAGACAGTCGCTGCTCATCACGAGTCCGTCGTGTGTCCTGAGGACCTCTCGAACGGCGACGGCCCGATCGTCCTGCGCCGAAATGACGCCCTCGCCCCGCGCGTAAATCCAGAAGCCTGCGACGTCGGCCAGGCTTACGGCCCAGACCAACGCAGCTGCCACGCCAACACTGGCGAAGGCCACCTTCCTTCTGATGCCGAAGGTCGGCCACTGCGCGATGGCCCAGGAGAAGGTGATGCTCAGCATCAGGGCCGCGAGGATCTCGTACTGGAGCCAGAAGCGGTAGGGCTCCTGGTCGAAGCCCCATCGGTCATTCGTCGACATGATCGCGGCACCGGTGGCCAAGGCGATGAGGACGGCGGCAATCGCTGACTCCCGCCGTCGCCAGGCGGCGATCGCGCACACCGCGCCGATGAGGATCAGCGGGATGGCCCCGAAGATGGCGTTGGCGACCGGGACACCGAGATCCTGGCTTGAGGCCTGACGGTAGGTGAGAAAGGCGTCCCCGCCGGCGAGCCCGACTGCGGTGCGCACGACCTGTGGAGCAGCTGCGATGGCGAGCACGCCGGGCGCAGACAGGAACAGCCCACGGTGACGGCGCACCGCGGGAATGATCGCTGGGACCAGCGCCAGGAGCAGCAGCACGAACATGGGTAGCGGCCCAGTGGCCTTAGCGACGTAGCTTCCGCCCAGCAGCACGGCCAGGAGGAGGATGACGGTGATCGCGGTGAGGACTGGCGAGCGCACCTGCATGAGCGACCAAACGGCGGCGAAGAGAGTCACCAGGAGGATCGTCGTGAAGAAGCTATACGTCTGGATGTTGGCCAGCAGGCCGATGAGGGCGGCAGCACTCACGACGAGTGCCGGGCGGTTACGCGGACTTCGGGTGGCGAGCAGTGCCAAGCTCATGGCGATGGCAGCAAGACACAGCCCGGCTATCTCCGCATTCAGGGTGAACAGGGAGCCGAAGGGACCCCACACCACTGCGTGGCTGCCCAGCGGGCTGTACCAGTTGCCGCTGGTCGGAGTGGAGATGGTTCCGGTTAGCAGGGCAAGGGCAGGAATCAGTGGCGCGTAGGCCCGACCTGAGAAGCGGTAGCCGGCCCAGCCGACCACGCCGACAGCGATGCAGACGGCCACGACTCCCATCAGGGTCCACATCAGGTAGACGGGAAGGCCGGTCGCTCGCGCGAGGAGGCCCATCGTCTGGTACCACAGGCTCGGGTAGTACAGGGTGCCCGTGAGAGTGAAAGGTTCCACCAGCCGCATGTCTCCGACCGAGACATTGGATGCGATCGCTGCGTAGGAGAGCTGGTCGTTGAAGAAGTAGCCGCGGAAGCCCTGCCACCATGGCTGTCCCGCGAGCGGTCCCAGCAGCAGGGCCAGCACCAGGGACTGGCTGACGGCATAGGCGCCGATGAGCCGAAGGCGGACAGATGGCTGCCTGCGGTCCACGTTGATCTCCATCCCGCGTCATTCTATGAGCCGCATATAGGTTGGCTCTCGTGCTGCGACCGTCCGCCCTCGGCTCTCGTGACACCCTCATGGCCGCTGTCCTGGGCATCGTCGGGGCGGGGATCTCACTTCTACGGCTGTGGCTCGGCAACCACGACGCTCTGACGCAGGTGATCTGGGCGGAGGACGGCGTCTTCCCGCTGTGCGTCGAGAAGGCCGGTTTCCTGACCTGCCTCACTGATCCGTTCGCCGGCTA
>CAJAKT010000481.1 GCA_903940375.1 uncultured bacterium
CTGTTCGCGTGCGTACGAGCCGGCGGTGCTGGCGGGGTCGATCGCTCCGTCGAGGACCATTGCGCGCACGCGGCTCGGGGACTGCTGGGCGTAGGCACGGCCGATGGTCGTGCCGTAGCTCATGCCCCACAGCGTGATCTGGCGCTCGCCGAGTGCACGACGGATGGCGTCGAGATCGCGCACGCCGAACCACGTGCCGAGATAGGGCGCGGCGGACGATCGGGCCGTTAGGCAGCCGGTCATCTCGGTGGCCCGCTCGTCGAACGTGCTTGCGGCCAGTGCCGCCCAGTCCACCGGTCCTGTTGCCGGAGGTGTCGTGCGCTGACCGGCGGGGCACAGGTCGACCCGTGGGCCGGACTGGTCCACGCCGCGCGGATCCCAGGTCACCAGGTCGAAGCGTGCGCGCACATCGGGCGGCAGCCAGGACGCCACGGTCGTCAGCATCGGCAGGCCCGGGCTGCCCGGTCCGCCGGGGTTGAACATCAGCACCCCGATCCGCTCGTCGGGCGAGCCCGAGGCGGGCACTCGCGCCACGGCGATTCGGATGGTGCGGCTGTCGGCCGCAGCCCAGTCAAGGGGGACGGTGACGCTGCCGCACGACGCGCCGCGGAGCTGGCTGCCATCGCAGAGCCGCCAATGGATCGCATCTGCAGGGGCTGCGTCGGGAGTGCTGGCCACGGCCGGGAGGGTGGCCTGGCCGAGGGAGAGCAGGGTGGCCACCCCAGCGGTGATCAGGCGGGTGATCTGCACGGTCTCCTTCCTACCATCGTCCGATCAGTCGGCAGCAGCACGGCGTTATTCCTGGCTATTGGGAATAGGCGGGAATACGGATACCCGTGTTCCGTGTTCCACAGACCCGCCGCCCGGCGCGAATCGCGCCCCTTGGCCGTCCGCAAGCGCAACCAGGTCTGGGGCGCGACCGCGATGCTCGATGGACTTGCGGATCTGGATACCAGGATCCGGGCCCGCAGTCGGTCCGGGACCCGACAGTGAGGTGTGGCTCCGGGAGGTCCACGTCCTATGCTGGCCCTCCATCCGAGGAGGACACATGAGCACGGTGATCGAGTACACGATGGTCGTCAAGCCGGGCAGCTACGACGAGGTGTTGGGGCTCTACATCGACTTCGCCGACTCGTTCGGTCTTGCCAACGCGACCGAGGACCTCATCCTCGTGACGGGTGACCCGGAGGCCGGAGTCATTCGCGGCATCGGCGTCTTCATGGACGACGAGCAGGCCTCGGATGTCGTGAGCGCGAGCATCTTCGAGCGCTTCCGCGACGACGTTGCGCACCTGCTCGAGGACACCCCCGTGCGCGAGGGTCTCGAGCTCGTCCACGTGTTCGTCAAGGACTGACGGCCCTAACGTCATGGACCCACGTTCAGCACAGGACATCCTGAAGGCACTCGGCTTCGGCGTCACGCACCTGATCGAGACCAAGCCCGTTGTCGTTGGCGAGTCGGGGCAGAAGTGCCAGGTCATCTACCTGTACGAAGCGATGGGTGATGAAGGGCTGAGCATCTTCGGGCTTGACTACGCACCGGGCACAGACCGGTTCGGCGATGAGGCGTGGTGCAACGCGGCCTACGACGCGATGGACGAGCTCGCGTCGGTGCGACCTGCCGGTGTCCCGATGGGCTTCATGATCTGCACGCCGATGCAGCGCCGTGAGGCCGAGAACCCCGATGGTGTCCGTGCCTTCTGGTACGGCATCGGGATGGACCTGCAGTTCGGCAAGAAGATCACGATCGCGCAGCAGCCGACCGGGCCGTTTGTCGTCAAGCCGGTCGAGCAGGAGGAGATGTCGGGGATGCTGGACCAGCTGAGTGAGGCGCTGGCCTAGCAGCACGACCCGCTCACTGCACCTCGAACGCGTGACCGATGAAGACGGTGAGGGTAGGTTCGTGGTCATGTTGACCGTGGAGACCCTCGAGACCGCCGGCACCGGCTTCGCTTCCGTTCTCGCGCAGGTGACGGACGACCAATGGGCGTCGCCGACCGGCAATGAAGGCCGCACCGTCCGCCAGCTCGTCGACCACGTCGTGGATGGCAACCGGATGGCAACGGTGATCCTCGGCGGCGGAACGCGCGAGGAGGGGCTCGCGGTGTTCGGGGGAGCGGCCGCGGAGGCAGACATCGTCGCTGCGTTCGCTGTGACCAATCAGGATGTGCTGACTGCCTTCGCGCAGCCAGGTGCGCTCGAGCGCGTCGTTGCGCATCCCGCTATCGACATGCTCGGTGCGCAGTTGCTCGGGTTCCGCACGGGGGAGTACGGCCTGCACGGATGGGACCTTGCCCGCGCTATCGGTGCCGACGACGCCATCGACCAGTCCGTGCTCGAGTCACTGTGGGCGATGCTGGTGGCCATGGCTCCGATGCTGGTGGCCAGTGGCATGTTCGGGACGGGATCGAGCGGCACGGTGCCCGACGATGCTCCGCTGCAGCTGCGCGTGCTCGACATCTCGGGACGTCGCCCGTAGCTGCCGAGGCGTGATGCGCGTCTAGATCTGTCCGGCGATCTCGAAGGCCGTTCCGAGGCGTGAGCCCAGGAGCACGACAGACATCAGGATGACCACGGCGATCAGAGCGGCAATCAGCGCGTACTCGACCGCGGAGGCTCCGTGATCGTGGCGCACGTCAAGCGAGCTGCTCAGTCTCCAACGGGAAACCGAGGCATGCAGCGCCTGCAGGTGGTGCCTCATCTGCGCTCCTCGCGACGGCGGACGTGGGAGCACGATGCCCGGCCGACCTTGCGTTGAGTGGGACGGACGCTCACGGCACGCTCACGAAGCGCCGCTACCGGATGGAGATCCGCAGGAAGTAGGGGCGGGCACCGGGCGGCGTGATGCGGAGCAGATAGGCCCCGGCCCGGGTCGGCTGGAAGGCGGGCAGCGTAGCGGCGCCAGCGCGGGTCGTCTGCGTTCGGCCGAGTAGGTAGTAGGTGCCCATGATCAGGACGTGCGTGCGGACCAGTGTCGAGGCGGGGAGCCGTCGGACGCCGAGCCGGAGCACCTGCCTCGGGCTCCCGGTGATCGTCGCCGCGGCAGCCGTGCTGCGGGCAAGGGGCTTGCGGTAGGTAATAACCCCCGTCGCCGCGATGGTCGCGGCTGACGGGCGGATGAGCGCGGCGCTCGCTGGCCCGAGGTATTCGGGGGCGCCCGTCGATGTGGTTGCTGGAGTGCTGGCGACCGTGGGCGCGGTGCCGGGGGTGGCGACCGCATCGGCCGCGTTGACGTACAGGAAGCCACCGGGGACGGAGCCGTTCGGCAGCCAGACACGCAGTTCCTGCCAGCCCGCGGTGCCGGGTGGCGTGACGAGTTCGATGGTCGCGTCGGAGATGAGGGTGAACTCCGTGGCGGGTGCGCCGCCGATCACTGCCCCGGTCGCCCCGGTGAAGCCCCAGCCCAGCACGAGAATGCGGGTGCCGCCGGCTGTTGAGCCCGAGGAGGGTCGGACCTCCTTGATGGTCCAGATGGATCCGCCGCCACCCCCATCCGTGCTGCTGCTGCTCGAACTGCTGCTGGATCCGCCGCC
>CAJAKT010000482.1 GCA_903940375.1 uncultured bacterium
ACGGCGGAGATCTCCTTGCGCGGCATGCCCAGGATCGAGCCGTTGAGCGCGATGTTCTCGCGTCCGGTCATATCCGGGTGGAAGCCCGCACCCAATTCGATCAGCGCTGCGACGCGGCCCTGGGCCGTGATGGAGCCCTCGCTCGGCCGATAGATGCCGCCGATCATCTTGAGCAGCGTCGACTTGCCCGAGCCGTTGTGACCGATCAGCCCGTAGACACTGCCCTTGGGGATCTGCAGCGTGACATCGCGCACGGCCCAGAAATCCTCAGAGCTGCGGGCCCGGCCGCGGACGATCCGCTCCTTGAGCGAATTGCGGCGATCGGTATGGCGCTGGAAGCGCTTCCCTACCCCGCGCAGGTCAACAGCGGGCTCGGCGGAGGTCTGAGTCACAGCATCTCCCCGATGTCCTCGCTCCAGCGGTTGAAGATGGCGAAGCCCGCCCAGAAGGTGAGGAAACCGCCGAGCAGCAGTCCGCCGATGACGAGAGCCGACGGTGCGACGAGCGAGTACATCGCATCGTGCATCGCCTGCACGTACCAGGACATCGGATTGAGCCGGATGATCCAGCCGAGGATCTCGTTCGTCCCCTCGATCATGCTCATCGGGTACAGAACCGGCGTCAGGAAGTAGAGCGCGCCGAGAACGACGGCCACGATGTACTGCACGTCGCCGTAGCGTGCGTTGACGATCGACAGCATCAGGCCCAGACCCTGCGAGAACAGCAGCGCGCCGATGAGGATCGGGACGGCAAGGATCCACGTCCAGCCGACATTTCGCAGGAACAGGAACATCGCGATCAGCACCGCCAGCTCGAGCACGATCTGCACGAGCTGGACGATGGATGCACCGAGGATCGGGGTCCATGCCGGGAACTGCACCTTCTTCAGCAGTTCGCCGTTCGACTTCAGCTGCGACATCGACAGGTTGAGCAGGCTGGAGAACAGGTTCCAGGTGACCAGGCCGGTGAACAGGAACGCCGCGTAGGACGAGCCGTTGCCATTGCCCAGCGGCGGGGCCTGGATGCGGAACACCACGGTGAAGACCGCAGCGAAGACGATGAGGGTCGCGAGCGGCTGGATCAGGGACCAGGCCCAGCCCAGGACGCTCGCTCGGTACCGCGTGGCGAAGTCACGGTTGGCGAAGGCCCAGACAAGGGCCCGACGGGTGTAGAGATCGGTCAGCACGCGCCTGCACCCCGCTTCTCCATAACAGCCGCGATCCTACCCGCCGCTTGGCTGACCGATGTGCGACGAAATGCACTACTCCGTGGGTACTCTCGTCGGAGACGACCAAGGAGGCTTCATGTCTGTGTCCATGTCCCCGTCCCTGCGTACGCGAATCGGCTCCGCCGCACTCGCCGTTGGGATCACCGCCGCGCTCGGCCTCGCCACCGTGCCCACTGCCAGCGCCGCCTCGAACTCCTTCATCGCCGTCCCTAACGGCATGGTCGGGGTGTCGGAGACCATCACGATCAAGGCGCCCAGCGCTGCCGGCCAGGTCGTCACGATCGGCCTGCAGATCGG
>CAJAKT010000483.1 GCA_903940375.1 uncultured bacterium
CCGTGAGCGTGCCGAGCTCGAGGTCCTCGCGCGCTACCTGCCCCAGCAACTCTCCGACGATGAGGTCGCGGCCATTGTGGCTGCTGCCGTGGCCGAGGTGGCCGCCAGCGGTGCCACGGGCGGGCAGGCGATGGGTCAGGTCATGAAGCTGGTGCAGCCGCAGGTCAAGGGCCGTGCCGATGGCGGTGTCGTAGCGGGGCTGGTGAAGGCCGGCCTCGGTATGTGACGTCGGCTAGGGCGTTGTGGGCGCCGGCTCGACGGGTGCCGGGACGTTCTCGAAGGTGGGCGGATCCGGTACGGCCGGCTCGGCCGCGACGGGTGGGGCCACGTAGACGTACGGATCCTTCGTGGTCATCCCGTACTTGTTCTTGATGTCGAAGGCGAGCGGTTCCGTGCCGGCAAGGGCCAGCTCCATGGAATCGCGCCAGATCGGACCGGGCAGCGTGCCGCCGAAGACCTGGTCGTAGTAGGTCCCCTTGATGGTGACCTGCTTCATCGGGTGGGCATAACCGCCGCGGGGGTCACCGACCCAGACGGCGGCCGCGATCTGCGGTGTGTATCCAGCAAACCAGACGGCGGCAGAATCGTTGGTCGTGCCGGTCTTGCCGGCGACCTGACGCTTCTCCAGTGACATCGCCTGTCCGGTGCGGCCCGGAATGGATCCGTCGACGACGCCGTTGAGCATGACGGTTACCGTGTCGGCGACATCGCGCTTGATGACTCGGGTGCAGTCGCCGTCGGGAACAGGCAGCCGAGCGCCAGCTCGATCGCGGATGTCGAGGATGACGACGGGCTTGCAGTACATGCCGTGCGCGGCGAACGTGGCATAGGCATTCGCCATCGCGAGCGGCGTGACCTCCATTGTGCCGATGGCAAGGGTCGGCACGCGTAGCAGCGGATCGCCATTGCCGAGCATCACGCCCATTGACTCGGCGATCTCGGCCGGCCGGCAGATTCCGGTGCGCTCCTCGATCGTCATGAAGTAGGTGTTGGTCGAGTAGGCCGTTGCCCGGGCCATGTCGAGCGTGCCCGATGTTGTCGAGTTGCGGACGGTCACGGGTTCGTACTTCTTGCCGGTCGTGCAGTTCGTGAACTCCGTGAACGTCTTCGGGCTGTATGACGGGATGTACTCGTACGGAGACACTCCGGCCTCAAGTGCGGCCGCGAGCGCGAACACCTTGAACGTCGATCCGGCCTGCATGCCGATGGTGCCGCCCATGTCCCGACCGACGTTGTAGTTGTAGGTCGTGCGTCCGCGCCCAGAGGTGCCCCACTCGCGGTTCTGCGTCATGGCGAGCACATGGCCCGTACCGGGCTCGACCATGCTTATCGCGGTTGCTCGTCGGCTGTCGTCTCGCACGGGGATGTAGTCGGTGAGGGTCTGGTAGGCGCCGTTCTGTGCCTTGGGATCGAGGGTCGTGCGGATCGTGTAGCCACCGCGGCGGAGGAAGGCCTCGCGCTCCTCGGGAGTTGCACCGAATGCCGGGTCCTTGCGGATCGTCTGGACGACGTAGTCGCAGAAGAAGGGCGCGTACGACGACGTGCATCCGTTGGTCGTGAGTGACGGACGAAGGGTGCTGGCCATGGATGTCAGGGCGGCGCGGTCGGCCTCATCCTGCGAGACGTAGCCGAGCTCGGCCATGCGCTTGAGCACGACATTGCGCCGGACGGTGCTGAGTTCGGGATTGCGCAGCGGATCGTATGCGGTTGGCTGCTGGACGATGCCCGCGAGCGTTGCCGCCTGGGCCAGGTCGAGGTCGGCGGCGGGCTTGGAGAAGTAGCGGCGTGACGCGGCTTCGACGCCGTATGCGCCGGCGCCGAAGTAGGCGATGTTGAGGTAGCGCTCGAGGATCTCGCCCTTGGTGAAGATCTTCTCCAGGCCGAGCGCGTACCGAACCTCGCGTAGCTTGCGGGTGGAGCTCTTGCCGCGGGCCGCGTCGAGTTCGTCGGCTGTCGTGGCCTGGTTGATGAGCACGTTCTTGACGTACTGCATCGTGAGTGTCGAGCTGCCCTGCTCGACGCCGCCTGCGGAGGCATTGGTGGCGAGTGATCGCACGATGCCCCGCAGGTCGACGCCGTTATGGTCGAGGAAGCGAGAATCCTCGATGGCCACGGTGGCCTGGCGCATGTACGGGGAGATGCTCGTGAGCGGGACCTCGACGCGGTTCTGGTAGTAGAGCGTCGCGAGGACCGAGCCGTCGGCCGCGAGGAGCAGGGATCGCTGCGCGAGGGGCGGCGTGCTGAGTGCATCCGGGAGGTTCTCGAAGTTCTTGACGACATCGCGCGTCAGCACCCCGGCCCCGCCGATGAAAGGCACCAGCATGAACGCCAGGAGGAGGCCAGCGACCGTCGAGGCCGCAATGATGCCGCCGATCCGGGCCAGAATCCCGATCGGCCCAGGGCGGCTGCCGGGCGGCTGGTCCATGCTCATCAGACGTTCAGGGTAAGCGTCGGGGTTCCCGTCGAACCGCATCGCCTCACCCGTCGGGCTGGCAAGGCGGCAGGCCCTCGTTGATGTGGTTATATATAGCCAGAATCAACTAGTCATATATAGCCTTTCTGCGGGACAGCGGTCGGGCGTAACGTCCGGCCACACGTGACCAGGTGAGGGGTGTGCTGCGAGCATGACGTTTGACACCGATTGGGCCACTCAGGCGGCCTGTCGCACGACCGATCCAGACTCGTTGTTCGTCCAGGGCGCCGCCCAGAACCGGGCGAAGGCCATCTGCGTCGGGTGCATCGTCCGCACCGAATGCCTTGCCGACGCTCTCGACAACCGGGTGGAGTTCGGCGTCTGGGGCGGCATGACCGAGCGTGAGCGTCGTGCACTCCTGCGTCGTCGCCCGAACGTCACCTCCTGGCGGCACCTGCTGGAGACCGCCCAGGGCGAGTACGAGCGTCACCGCATCCTGACCGGTACCTCAGAGAAGGCCAGCTGACCCGACTGCTCAGAGCGAGTCAGCGAGCAGGTCCCCGATCATCCGCAGGCCCGCTAGGTCGTGAACGTCCTCGGCCAGAGCCGGTACTGAACTGACGGGCACCCCTGGATGGGCCGCGGTGAAGCGATCCGCCAGGTGTCGTTGCCGGGCGGCCAGGCTCATGCGCTGGGCGTGCAGGGTCAGCAGCGCTGCCGTCAACTGGGCATCCTGCTCATCGTCGGCGGGTCCGTCGGCCGCGAGTTCCGTCAGGGTCTGCGCCCCAGCTGTCGCCTGCTCCGTGGTGAACTCCGGATCGACAACGGCCTGCACGCGGTTCAGGACGAGCCCCGCAAGTGGCATGTCATCCGTGCGCAGACGCTCGACGAAGTAGGCCGCCTCACGCAGGGCGTCACGCTCGGGCGCTGCGACGACGACGAACGATGTTCCCGAGTCCTTCAGCAGCTCGTACGTCGCGTCGGCTCGCTCGCGGAAGCCACCGAACGTGGTATCGATCGCCGCAACGAAGGTGCCCAGATCAGCGAGCACCTGTGCGCCGAGGATCTTGTTGAGGACATTGGTGAAAAGTCCGAATGTCATCGCAGCGAGGCGTCCGATGCCCTTGCCGGCACCGCGCGCGGGAGCGGTGAGGATCCGGATGAACCGACCGTCGAGAAATGACCCGAGGCGGGCCGGCGCGTCCAGGAAGTCGAGGGCGCTACGCGAGGGCGGTGTGTCGACGACGATGAGATCCCACGTGCCCTCCTCCTGCGCCCGCGTGCGGAGTTGGCCGAGCTTCTCCATCGCCATGTACTCCTGTGTGCCGGCGAATGACGAGGACAGGGCCTCGTAGAAGGGATTCGTGAGAATCTGCTGTGCGCGCACCGAATCGGCATGACCTTCAACGACTTCGTCGAACGTGCGCTTCATGTCGAGCATCATCGCGAAGAGCGAGCCTGAGCCGTCAGGAGCGCAGACGCCCGGCACCTGCCGCGGGGTGTTATCGAGGGATGACAGGCCCATGGCCTGCGCGAGGCGCTTAGCCGGATCGATCGTCAGCACGCAGACGTTGCGTCCCATCTCGGCGGCGCGAAGACCGAGCGCCGCAGCCGTCGTCGTCTTGCCGACACCGCCAGATCCCGTGCAGACGATGATGTGAATGGACGCGTCGGCGAGGATGTCATCGATGCGCAGGCTCGGCGCCTTGGCGAATGTCGTAGGCCTCATCCCACGCCTCCATCCGCCAGTAGTTCGGCAAGTTCATAGAGGCCGCCGAGGTCGATGCCGCTGGTGAGCAGGGGCAGCACGAAGGTGGGCAGGGCGAGGGATTCGACGCGCTGCATCTCGCGTTGTTCGAGTGCGACCCGCTGGGCATGGTCGGATGCTTCGAGCAGCAGGGCCGGGAGAATCTGGTCCTCGTGTGCCGCGAGCCCGCAACGCTCGAGGGAGCGTCGAATCGAATCCGCAGGAAGCGTGCCGGCGAGAGCGCTCTCCAGCTGCCGCGGTGTCAGCACGGGTGGTCGCGTCATGTTGACGATCACCCCACCGACAGGAAGGCCCTGATCCTGCAGCTCCGCAACACCATCGATCGTCTCCTGAACCGGCATCTCCTCGAGCAGCGTCACGAGATGCACGGCGGTGCGCGGCGAGGCTATGACGCCCATGACGAGATCAGCGTGATTGCGAATCGGGCCAACCTTCGCCAGTCCCGAGATTTCCGAGTTCACATTGAGGAACTTCGCGATCCGGCCGGTCGGCGGGGCGTCAAGCACGATGGCGTCGTACATGTCGGCTGCGCCCTTGTCGCGGCGACGGACGACCTCGACGGCCTTGCCGGTGAGCAGTACGTCACGAAGGCCGGGGGCGATGGTGGTGACGAAGTCGACGGCGCCCATGCGTCGTAGGGCTGAGCCGGCGCGCTTCAGGTTGTAGAACGACTCGAGGTAGTCAAGGAGGGCTTCCTGTGCGTCGATGGCGAGCGCCCAGACCTCGCCGCCGCCGGGGGCGACGGCGACCTTCCTCTCCTCGTAGGGCATGGGAGGGGTGTCGAACAGCTGGGCGATCCCCTGACGGCCCTCGACCTCGATCAACAGGGTGCGGCGCCCTTCGCGGGCGAGTGCGAGGGCCATTGCGGCGGCGACGGTGGTCTTTCCGGTCCCGCCCTTGCCCGACACGACGTGCAGCGCCACGTCGGGCCACAGCTGGGTCGTCACCGCTTCAGCCTATTCCGATGTCCGGCCACAGGCCCTTCCGGCTAATGTCGCCCCATGACCACCTGGGAGTACGTGACCGTGCCGCTGCTCATCCACGCCACCAAGCAGATCCTCGACACCTGGGGACAGGATGGCTGGGAGCTCGTGCAGGTCGTTCCCGGCCCCAACCCGGAGAACATGGTGGCCTACCTGAAGCGACCGAGGGAGAACGGCTGATGCCAACCGTAGAAGAACGTCTTGCCGCGATGGGGCTCACCGTGCACGAGGTTGTCCCGCCGGTCGCGGCCTATGTGCCGGCCGTTGTCAGCGGTCGCTACGTGTACACGTCCGGTCAGTTGCCGTTCGTCGACGGCGTGCTGGCGGAGACAGGCAAGGTCGGCGCGGACGTGTCGCCGGAGCGCGCTGCTGAGCTCGCTGCGATCTGTGCGCTCAATGCGATCGCGGCCGTGAAGTCCGTCGTCGACCTCGACCGCGTCGTGCGCGTCGTGAAGGTGGTCGGCTTCGTTGCCAGTGCCCCCGATTTCACGGGCCAACCCGGTGTCATCAACGGTGCGAGCAACCTGCTGCTTGAGGCCTTTGGCGAGAAGGGTGCGCACGCGCGCTCTGCTGTGGGTGTGGCCGTGCTCCCCCTCGACTCCCCGGTAGAGGTCGAGATCGTCGTCGAGCTCGCTGAGTAGGTGTCGGTCGAGGTCAGGTCGGCTTCAACAGTCGTCCTGTTGCGTGACGGCGAGGCGGGCATCGAGACATTCGTCATGCGTCGAGCGACGACGATGGCGTTCGCCCCCCGCATGCATGTCTTCCCCGGTGGGCGAGTCGACGAGATAGACACGCAGGAGCAGGTGCACTTCCTCTCCGGCGATGTCGATGCCTTGGCCGTGCGCGCCAGTACCGATGCTGACGGAGTCCGGGCCCTGTACTCCTGTGCGGTGCGCGAGACCGAGGAGGAGGCGGGCATTGTCATCTCCTCACGTGATGACGACGGCCGACTGCTCATCGATCCGTCCCTTCTCCCGATCATCGATCACTGGGTGACGCCTGAGACGGAGTCGCATCGGTATGACGTGCGCTTCTTCGCTGCCGTCATAGCGGATGGGCAGGCGAGTCTGACGACAACGGAAGCTGACGTGGCGGTGTGGATCACGCCGGCGACCGCGTTGGCCGAGTTCGCTGCGGGTCGGATGGCGATGCTGCCGCCCACGGAATCCGTACTGCGTCGCTTGACGGTATTCGACCGAGCAGCGGACGTCATCGCGGACGCTCCCGCCCGACCTGTGGTGCCGTTGCTGCCCAGGCGGTTCGTCGAAGCCGACGGCCGCGTGCACTGGGCCATGGTCAACGACCGCACCGGCGAGATCCTTGTCGACGCGATCACGATGCCGCACACGCGTGAGGTCGACGGGCTCCCGACGGATAGCGAGTCATGAGCGGCCACGTCCTGCCGCTCGCGGGTTCGACGGAGCCGTGGACGGGGGGCGCCGTCACCCCGTCAGCCGTCTGCATCCTCGCGCCGAACCCGTCACCCTGGACGCTTGACGGCACCAACACGTGGCTGATCTCTGCTCCCAGCAGCGGCACGGCAGCCGTCATCGACCCCGGTCCTGCGGATGACGGACATACTGCCGCGATCCGCGCAGCCGCAGCCGAGCGTGACCTGACCATCGTCACGGTCCTGCTGACGCATGGTCACATCGACCACTCCGAAGGCGCGCGGGCTTTCGCGGAATCCATCGGGGTCGGGGTCCGGGCACTCGATCCGGATCACCGCCTCGGATCAGAGGGCCTGACGGATGGTGCCGTGGTTGCGCTGGGCGACGGGGAGGTTCGGGTCGTCGGGACGCCGGGGCACAGCTCCGACAGCGTGTCGTTCCTGCTGCCCCACGATGGCTCGATTCTCACCGGTGACACCGTGCTCGGCCGCGGCACGTCACTGGTGGCCTGGCCGGATGGCCGGCTGGGCGACTATCTCGACAGCCTGCGGCGCCTGCGCGACCTGTCGGCCGACGTGGATGTGCAGCGGCTGCTGCCCGGCCACGGGCCGGTGCTGGGCGCGCCAGCGGCGGTGATCGATGCCTATCTCGAGCACCGGGCGGGTCGGCTGGCGGAGGTCGCGGCCGTGGTGGCGACGGGCATCACCGATGCGGGGGAGATCGTCACAATCGTCTACGCGGATGTCCCGCGGGAGGTGTGGCCGGCCGCTGAGCTGACGGTGCGTGCCCAGCTGGAGTACCTGGCCGATTCCTGACAGACCCCTATGCTGCGTCAGTCGTGGTTGCGAAATGCCCGAATTGTCCAGCCACGAGTGACGCAGGTGAAGGGTTAGCGGGCTCGACGCCCCAGTCGCTCAACGTCCAGGATCATCACCTGACGAGACTCCAGCCGGATCCAGCCGCGCTGGGCGAAGTCGGCGAGGGCCTTGTTGACTGTCTCGCGCGAGGCACCGACGAGTTGTGCGAGCTCCTCCTGCGTCATGTCATGGGTGACCATGAGGCCTTCCGGCGTGACGGTGCCGAACTTCTCGCCCAGGTCCATCAGCGCCTTGGCGACCCGGCCGGGCACATCCGAGAAGACGAGGTCGGCCATCGCCTCGTTGGTACGCCGAAGTCGTCGGGCCAGCGCCTGCAGCAGTGCCGCCGCCACCTCAGGGCGACCGGCCAGCCACGGCTTCAGCTGGTCGTGCCCGAGGCCGAGAACCACGGCATCGGTGAGTGCGGTCGCGGTGGAGGTGCGCAGGCCTGGATCGAACAGGCTCAGCTCGCCGAACATCTCGCCGGGACCGAGGACGCCCAGGAGGCTCTCGCGACCATCGTTGGAGGTCTGACCGAGTTTCACCTTGCCGTCAACGATGACGTACATGTGGTCGCCGGGCTCGCCCTCGATGAACAGCACCTCGCCCTTGGCGAAGTCGGTCTCGGTCAGGGATGCGCGCAGGGCGGCCGCACCCTCGGCGTCGAGAGCGGCGAACAACGGAGACTGCATAAAGGCGTCGTCCACGACTCCTCCTTCCCGGGCGGTTGCTAGGCGCATTGTGTCGTATCGGCTGTGGCTCGCCGCCACCGCAGGTCGCGTTTGGGGCGAGGCGACATACGCTAGCCGTATGGCGGTTTCCCGGGCAGTGACGGCACTCGACGACCCGCCCGCCCGCAAACGCAGGGCCAGAAAGGTACTTGCGGTGCTGGGGGAGACGTACCCGGATGCCCATTGCGAGCTCGACTTCGGCTCACCACTCGACCTGCTGGTTGCGACCGTGCTGAGCGCTCAGTGCACCGACCAGCGGGTAAACAAGGTCACGCCAGCGTTGTTCGCCCGGTATCCGGATGCTGCTGCCTATGCGGGGGCTAGCCTCGCCGCCCTCGAATCTCTCGTCGCGCCGACCGGCTTCTTTCGTCAGAAGGCGAAGACCCTCCAGTCGCTCGGACAGCAGCTGTGCGACAGGTATGGCGGCGAGGTTCCGGACCGACTCGAGGACCTCGTGACGCTCCCCGGTGTGGGTCGCAAGACCGCCAATGTGGTCCTCGGTGACGCATTCGGTGTGCCGGGGATCACCGTCGACACACATCTGGGACGACTGGCTCGACGCTTCGGCTGGAGCGAGCACACCGACCCCGAGAAGGTCGAAGCCGACCTGATGGTGCTGTTCCCGAAGAAGGACTGGACGCTGATGTCGCACCGCGTCATCTGGCACGGCCGTCGGCGCTGTCATGCGCGCCGGCCTGCCTGCGGCGCGTGCCCCGTGGCGCGCTGGTGCCCGGCCTTCGGGGAAGGCCCGACCGATGCGGTCGAGGCGTCGCGACTGGTCAAGGACGCGGGGCGGGCCTGACCATGACGTGGTCGCGGACAGGGAATGTCGATGCAGCCGCACTGACGCAGATCCCCGATTGGCTGCAGCCGCTCGGAACCATCGCCAGCAGCGTTACTGCCGAGGAGCTGACACGGTTCGTGCCGCCGCATGGCGAAGGCCGGCACTCTGCCGTCCTCATTCTGTTCGGCAGCAATCGTGATCTGCTGCTGATCCAGCGAGCCAGCACTATGCGGTCCCACGCCGGTCAGCCGGCCTTCCCCGGCGGCGCCGTTGACGATGATGACGAGGACGCGGTCGGGGCCGCACTCCGCGAAGCGCATGAGGAGACGGGGCTGGACCCGTCCGGCGTGTTGGTGTTCGGCGCACTACCGGACCTCTGGGTCCCGGTGACGAACTACGTGGTGACGCCGATTCTCGGCTGGTGGCGTGAACCGTCGACGGTGTGGGCGCGCGACCCAGCCGAGGTGTCCAGCGTGCATCGCGTGCCGATCGCGGCGTTCGTCGATCCGCGCAATCGCTGCCGCGTACTTCATCCATCGGGGTTCATCGGTCCGGGCTTCGAGGTTGACGGCCTGCTCGTGTGGGGTTTCACGGCCGGTCTGATCTCAGGGATTCTCGATCTGCTCGGCTGGAGCGAGCCGTGGGATGAGTCGAGGATGGTGCCGCTCGAGGACGTGCCCGAGACGTGAACATCGTCGACTGGGTGCTGATCGGTGCGGTGATCGTCTTCGCGATCGCGGGCTGGCATCGTGGCTTCGTCGCGGGGCTGCTGTCCTTCGTCGGGTTCCTGGGTGGCGGACTGGCGGCCGCCTTCATCCTGCCGAGCATCATCGACGCGCTGATCGAGACGGCGTGGATGCGCGTTGCCGCACTTGGTGCGGGCATCCTCACCGCGGCATTGCTCGGACAGTTCGCGGCGTCGATCCTCGGAGATCGCCTGCGCAGCGTCATCACCTGGCGACCGGCCCGCGCAGTCGACAATCTTCTCGGCGCAGCGCTAAACGTGCTCGCCCTCGCTGTGGTCCTGTGGATCGTTGCGAGCGCGGTCGCATTTCTCCCCGTCACCATGGTGTCCCAGCAGGTGACGGAGTCGAAGGTGCTCGTCGCCCTGGACTCGCTCGTACCCGTGCCAGCGCGCAATGCCTTTGGCGACCTTCGCTCACTCGTCGGCAGTACCTCGGTGCCGAGGATCTTCGCGGGACTCGCCCAGATCACGGGGCCAGACGTCGACCCGCCGAATCCTGCCGCCGTGACAGGTGCCGTCGATCGCGCGCATTCCTCCGTGGTGCAGGTCACGGGCGACGCGCCTGAATGCGGTAACTCGATCAGCGGGTCCGGCTTCGCTTTCGCGATGGACCGTGTGCTCACCAACGCACATGTCGTCGCGGGTGTGACGGACGTTCGGGTGCGTTTCAGTCTTGATGAGCGTGGCCATCCCGCGACAGTCATCTACTTCGATCCCGACACCGATATCGCTGTGCTGGCCGTGCCAGGGTTGGATGCTCGGCCGCTCGCACTCGTCCCCGACCTCGCTGCTTCCGGTGACGACGCGGTCATCGCGGGCTTCCCGCAATCCGGGCCCTACCGCGTTGAACCGGCGCGTATCCGAACGACGGTCACGGCACTCGGCGACGACATCTATGGGGAGGCGGGCGCGGAGCGCGAGGTCTACGCCATTCGCGGAACCGTGCAGCCGGGCAACAGCGGTGGACCCCTGCTTCGGCCGGATGGACTCGTCCTGGGCCTGGTATTCGGGTCAGATGATCAGGCCGTCGACGCGGGGTATGCCCTGACCGCGAATGAGCTTCGCCCGGCGGTGGCAGCCGGATTCGCATCCGACGTGCCCGTCGACACCGGGTCGTGCCAGATCAAGGAATAGCGGCGGGATCGACCGGTACATCTCGCAGTGCTGACCAGCGTACGAGGTCCTCGATTGGCATGGGGCGCGCGATCGCGAAGCCCTGCCCGTAGCCGCCGAAGGAGGTGCGCAGGAAATCCTCGACCGCCTGGTCCTCGATGCCCTCGTAGATGACCTCAATGCCCAGATCGGCAGCGACCGCGGCCACGCCGTGGACGATGGCGAGTGCCGTCGGATCGGTCAGGATTCGCGAGACGAAGGAGTAGTCGATCTTCAGGCCGTCGACCGCGAGGTCGCGGAGTGTCGAGAGGCCTGACCAGCCGGTGCCGAAGTCGTCGAGTTCGATACGGATGCCGGATCGGCGAAGCTCGGCGAGCACGAGTGCCGCCGACTCGGGCGCCCGCATGAGTGACTCCTCGGTAATCTCGAGGAGGAGCTGCTCAGGCGTCGAGCGGCTCGACGAGAGCGCCTCGCGCACTTCGCCGATGAGATCAGACGTGACGAGCTCGGGGGACACGTTCACAGCGACGGCATAGGGCAGTCCGGCAGTTCGCAGCTCCCGCAGGCTCTGCTGGATCATGTGTCGGGTGAGAAGTGGCATGGCGCCCGACTTCGTGATGTCATCGATGAACGCACCCGGTGGCAGGATTGAGCCGCCGCGACGCCAGCGCACCAGCGCCTCGACTCCGTAGATCGATCGATCGTCCAGCCGAATGATGGGCTGGTAGTAGACGAGAAAGTCCTCGCCGCCCTCTTCGAACGCTGCACGGATCTCAGCACGCGCCCGCAAGCGTTCCTCCGAACGTGATCCGTGCCCGCCTTCATGGATGCGGACCAGTCCCGGCCCGTCAGTGACTGCTCGCACGAGTGCGCCGTCAGCGAGTGCCAGCATCGCCTCGACCGTCTCGGCCCCCGGCCCGTTCGACGCGACGCCCGCGCACGCGGTGACGTGAAGGGGGACGCCGTCGATCGTCACGGGCCGCTCGATCGCGCTGATGAGGTTCTCGGCAACTCGTCCGGCATCGTCGGTCC
>CAJAKT010000484.1 GCA_903940375.1 uncultured bacterium
AAGTACGAGGCGCTCGCCGGGTCGAGCTTCGTGAACTCGTCGCGGATGACGGCCGCGTACTTGATCGCGTACAGCGGGTCCGTCCACAGATGGGGGTTGGGCTTGCCGTCCTCTTCGGGGAAGGAGAAGTCGTAGATGTAGTCGGACTCGGGGAGGACGGTGCTGCCGATCTCGACGATGCTCGCATCCGCCTTCATGTTCGCCTCAGCGAGATCGCGCGTTGGATCTTCGAGCTTGAGGCCGTTGACCAGCACCAGATCCGCCGTGCTGAGCAGCGCGGCGACCTGGGGTGCCGGCTCGAACGTGTGACTGTTCGTGCCCTCCGGCACGATCCCCTCGAGCCGGATCCGATCGCCACCGATGGCTGCGGCGATCGAGGTGATGGGCGACACGGTCGTGGCGACAAGGGGCAGGTCCGCCACGCCGCTGACTCCCTGTGACGACCCCGTCGATGCACACCCCACGAGCCCGATGGCAGCCACGGCGACGACACCGACCAGAATCCTCCGCATAAGCCGACCCTAAAGTGGGTCCGGTTCTTCTGCAAATCATTTGCAGGTGCGGCAGACTCGCCACAAGATCAGGAGGTGCCCGAATGGCCCTGTCCCCCGGCGACCGTGCCCCGGACTTCGACCTGGCCGATGCCGCGGGCGGCCACGTCCGGCTGAGCGACCTTCGGGGCCAGCGCGTCCTGCTGTACGCCTACCCCGCAGCCATGACCCCCGGCTGCACCAAGCAGGCCTGCGACTTCCGCGACTCCCTGGCCGTCTTCACGGGCAGCGGTCTCACGGTGATCGGCATCTCGCCCGACAAGCCGGAGAAGCTCGCGAAGTTCACCGAACGCGACGACCTGCCCTTCACCCTGCTGTCCGACCCCGACAAGGCCGTCCTGACCGCCTACGGAGCCTTCGGCGAGAAGAAGCTCTACGGGAAGGTCGTCACCGGAGTGATCCGCTCAACCTTCGTGATCGCCGCCGACGGCACGATCGAGCACGCCTTCTACAACGTCAAGGCCACCGGCCACGTCGCCAAGCTCATCCGCGATCTCGCCCTCGAGGAGTCCGCATGACAGCCATCGACCGCACCGTGATCGACGACGCAGCGGTGCAGCAGTACCGAGCCGACGGCTGCACGATCATCCGTGGCCTGTTCACTCCCGACGAGGTCGAGGCGGTGCGCCGCGGTATCGAGACCAATCTCGCCGAGCCCGGCCCGCTGTTCGGCGTCGCCAGCCAGCCTGACGATCCAGGCCGATTCGTCGAGGACTTCTGCAACTGGCAGCGCATTCCGGAGTTCGCCGACATCGCCTTCAACTCCAAGGCGGCAGACGTCGCGGGGATGCTGATGGGATCGTCCGTCGTGCGACTGTTCCACGACCACACGCTCGTCAAGGAACCGGGCACGCGACAGGTCACCCCCTGGCACCAGGACCAGCCGTACTACAACGTCGATGGCTTCGACAACACCTCCATGTGGATGCCCGTCGACCCCATCGCCGCCGAGTCCACGCTCGAGTTCCTTGTCGGGTCGCACACGGGCGGCTGGCTCATCCCGCGGACGTTCCGGACCGAGCAGGCCAAGTGGTTCCCCGAGGGCACCCTCGCGGAGATGCCGCCCATCGAGTCCGACCGCGATGCCTACGACATCCGCGGCTGGGCGATGGAGCCCGGTGACGTCGTCTACTTCCACATGCTGACGGCGCACCATGCCTACGGTGTCCCCGGCACCAACCGGAGGCGGGCATTCTCGCTGCGCTTCCTCGGCGACGACGCCACGCACGCACCGCGGCCATGGCGCACGTCACCGCAGTTCGAGGGGCTCGAGGACGAGCTGCCCGCTGGTGCACCGATGGACCATCCGCTCTTCCCCGTCCTGCGCACCGCCTGACCGCCTGCCTACACTGGCGGGACCGCGCGGGAGTGGTGGAATAGGCAGACACACGGCGTTTAGGGCGCCGCGCCGAGAGGCGTGAGGGTTCAAATCCCTCCTTCCGCACTCAGTGAGCCGTCGCCATCGCCGACCTCAGGCGCAGCGCAAGCGCATCCTGCTCGTCACGGGGCAGCCAATCGGACTCGTCGGCTCCCATGTAGACGAACACGCGGGGCCCGAGCACATCGGGCTCGAAGTCGGGCATCCGCGGGACGACGTGCACATGCAGGTGCGCGAAGCCCTCGGCCTCGGCGAACAGCATCAAATAGGTCTTGCTGCAGCCCGTGACCTGGCGCAAGGCGATCGACGCCTTGCGCGCCAGCAGCCCGAACTCCTCCGCCTCCGCGACGCTCAACTCGTCAAAGGCAGTGACATGCCTGGTCGGCAACAGGACGAGCCAGCCCGGCAACGACACGTTGAACGCGTGCGCAATCCGCCAGCCACCCTCGGCATGCACGCGCTCGCGCGGCGGCAGGTCGTCGATCCGCGCATTCATCTCGCACGGATAGCAGCCGGCGACCATGGAACTACTCCCCCAGCAGTTCTCGGACGACGGGCGCAAGTGCCTGCAACGCCCGGCCTCGGTGGCTGATGGCGTCCTTCTCCTGCGAGGGCATCTCCGCGGTAGTGACCTGATAGCCGAGCGGAACGAAGACGGGGTCGTAGCCGAATCCGTTGGTGCCACGCGGCTCGCGGATGATCGTGCCCTCGATGGTGCCCTCGACAACTCGCTCGGTGCCATCAGGCAAAGCAATCGCCGCAGCGCAATGGAACGCCGCACCGCGACGACGGTCAGGCACATCGCTGAGCTGGCCCAGCAGCAGCGCCAGATTCGCCGCATCGTCGCCGTGCCGGCCCGACCAACGCGCCGAGAAGATCCCCGGCATGCCGTTGAGGGCGTCGACGGCGAGACCGGAGTCATCGGCGATCGCCGGCAGTCCGGTGACCCGGGCGATCTCACGGGCCTTCAACAGCGCATTGCCGGCGAAGGAAGACTCCGTCTCGGCAACATCAGGCAAGTCGGGGAACGCATCTGCACCGAGCAGTTCGATCTCCAGACCGGCCGCATCGAGGATCCGATGAAGCTCCTCGAGCTTGTGCCGGTTCTTCGTCGCGAGGACGACCTGCACCACGTGGGTCAACCCCGCGCGGGGATCGGCTGGGCGAGCGCCGTCGCCTGCAGTTCCGCAAGCGTGGAGCAGCCGTTGCCGGCCATGGCGAGCAGCTGATCGAGCAGCGAGCGATCGAACGCCTCGCCTTCGGCGGTGCCCTGGACCTCGACGAACCGACCATCACCCGTCATGACGACGTTCATGTCGGTGTCGGCACGCACGTCATCGTCGTAGTGCAGGTCCAGGCGGACCTCGCCGTCGATGATCCCGACGCTGACAGCAGCGACGGAATCCTTCAGCGGGTTGACGCCCGGCTTGAGCAGGCCCTGGCCGCGGGCCCAGTCCATCGCGTCCGAGAGTGCGACATATGCACCCGTGATCGCGGCCGTGCGCGTGCCACCGTCGGCCTGGAGCACATCGCAGTCGATGAGGATGCTGTTCTCGCCAAGCACCTCCATGTCGACCACGGCGCGCAGGCTACGGCCGATGAGGCGCGAGATCTCCTGCGTGCGGCCACCCAGCTTGCCCTTTACGGACTCGCGCGCATTGCGCGTGTTGGTCGCCCGCGGCAGCATCGCGTACTCCGCCGTGACCCATCCCTTGCCGGAGTCCTTCAGCCAGCGCGGCACACCAGCCGTGAAGGACGCGGTGCACAGCACGCGGGTGCGGCCGAACGAGACGAGGGTCGAGCCCTCTGCCTGCTCGAGCCACCCTCGCTCGAAGGTGATCGGACGAAGCTGGTCGGCCGTGCGGCCATCGGATCGAGTCATGCGGTGACCCTATCCGCCCCCTCCGTCAGGCCGGATGACCGTCACGGCCTTTCGGTCAGCCCGGGCGGGGCCGCCCGATCAGGCCTTCGAGCTCGTCACCGAACTCTTGAAGTGACCATATTCAGTGAGTATGGTGACTACATGAACGTGGGGATCCGAGAAGTCAAGGCCCACCTATCGGAGTACATCCGAAGGGTGAATGAGGGCGAAGTGGTCACGATCACGG
>CAJAKT010000485.1 GCA_903940375.1 uncultured bacterium
CGCGCGGCATCGAGGTCACCAAGGCGATCCAAGAGGTCAAGCGCGCGCTGATCTTCCGCAAGGTCTAGCCCCTCGCCGAGTGTGTAGTTGCGGCCCGTTTCCGGCAGCGGAAGCGGGCCGCAGTAACACTCGGCACGATGTCAGGCCCGGCGGGCGGCGCAGGACGCCGCGCCCAGCCACGTGTGCGGCGTTCCCTCCCAGCACCAGCCCAGTCGGGGTCGCCCGTCCTTCGTGACCCACAGTGACGGGATCCGCTTGTCGCCCGCACGGGACCCGAGCATCTGGTAGCAGTTCCGCTCGCGCAGGATCCCAGGGTGGGCGAGGAGAACCGCCACGCCCTCCTCGAGGGTGAGGGGCGATCGGCCCGCATCGAGGATCGCGGACAGGGCGTCGCGTGGTGCCACGTTCAGGAGATCGGCGCCCAGGTCGACCCCCTCGAGGTCGTAGGGCGAGGACGGGACGTCCACGACCGGCCGGAACGCCGACGGCCGCACGGGGCGCATGTCCACGTAGCCCGGATCTTCGCCCTGCCGGGTGCGCGGCATGGTCGCCTCGGCGTCGAGCGACGGATCGAGACGGACGGTGGGCATCGGGGCGAGTGTCAGCACGTGGAGCGAGAACAACGGAACGCGCACGGGCATTCCCGCTGTCCGGCCCGCCGCTCGGGCTACAGGTCGACGGCGAAGTACTGCGTCTCGAGGAACTCGTGGATGCCCGCGAAGCCACCCTCGCGACCCAGCCCGGACTCCTTCATGCCGCCGAACGGCGCGGCGGGGTCTGACGCCAGGCCGCGGTTGACGGCCACCATGCCGGACTCCATCCGACGGGCGAGCTTCACGCCCGTGCCCGGGTCCTTGGCGAACACGTATGAGATCAGCCCGTACTCGGTGTCGTTCGCCATCCGCACGCCCTCGTCCTCATCGGTGAACGTGACGATCGGCGCGACCGGCCCGAACACCTCGTTACGCGTGAGGGCCGACCCGTGGATGACGTCCCGCACGACATACGGTGCGATGAACGCGCCGAGCTCCGGAACAGTCGATGACGGCGAGGCGACGACGCCCTCGCCCACGGCCTCCTGAAGCAGCTCGAGGATCTTGTCGCGCTCCTTGACGGAGACCATGGCACCGAGATCATTCGCCGGGTCGATACCGGGGCCGATCGTCAGGGCGGCGAACGCCGACTCGAGCTTGGTCGTGAACTCCTCGGCCAACGACTCGTGAATGTAGAAACGGTTGGCCGCCGTGCAGGCCGCGCCGCCGTTGCGCATCTTCGCGATCATCGCGCCGGAGACGGCCGCATCGACATCGGCACCCTCGAAGGCGATGAAAGGTGCGTTGCCACCGAGCTCCATCGAGGAGGGCAGCACGCGATCGGCCGTCTGCTTGAGCAGCATCTTGCCGACGTACGTCGAGCCGGTGAACGACAGAGTCGCGACGCGAGGGTCAGCCAGGATCGCGCTCGACACCGGCCCCGTCTGACTGGTGGTGATGATGTTCACCACGCCGGCCGGAGCGCCCGCACGCTGCAGGACGTCACCGATCCACAGTGCGGTCAACGGCGTCTCGCCTGCCGGCTTGAGCACTGCCGTGCAGCCAGCGGCCAGCGCAGGCGCCAGCTTGCGGGTCGCCATCGCCGCCGGGAAGTTCCACGGCGTGATCATGTAGGCCACGCCGATCGGGCGGTGGTCGGTGATGATGGTCTTGTCGCGGTTAGGGGCGTAGCGGAACCCGCCCTCGATCCGCGAGGCCTCCTCGGAGAACCAGCGGAAGAACTCAGCCGCATACGTCGCCTCGGCCATCGCATCGCGCCAGGCCTTGCCGTTCTCCAGGGAGATGATGCGCGCGCACGTCTCCAGTTCGGCCGACATGATCTCGAAGGCGCGTCGGAGGATCTCGGCCCGCTGACGCGCGGGCGTGACCGACCAGGTCTGGAAGGCGTCGTGCGCTGCGGTCACGGCATCAAGGCCGTCCGCAACCTCGGCGTCGCCGATCTCCGCCAGCACGGTGAAGGTCGCCGGGTCCATGACCTGGATCCGCTTCTGCGTCTGCTGCCATTCGCCGCCGATGAGCAGACCGGTGGGCGCAGTGAGCGACGACATATGACCTCCAAGGAGCGTGGCACGGACTTCGAGCCTACTCGCGCGCTTAGCATGGCTTCCGATGAACAGACTCCATGCTGGACACCAACGCACGGTCGGACTGGCCGGGGCGGTGATGGCCGTCGGCCTGGGCCTGGGGGCGCTTGCTGCCGGTCCCGCGATGGCCGAGACCGTCGGCGGCGAGCTGCTGGCCAGCCCCCACCGGACGGTGTCCCTGCAACCGGGCGCCAGGGCCCTGCCCAAGGTATGGGCCGAGACCTGGATTCTGGCCGATGCGGGCACGGGCGAGGTCCTCGCGCAGAAGGGCTCGCATATCCGCCGGGCCCCAGCAAGCACGCTGAAGATGCTCACGGCACTGACAGTCATGCCGCAGACATCCCCCGACGCGACCTACGTGGCGACCCCGGCCGCCGCCAACACCTACGGCGCGCGCGTCGGGCTCAAGCCGGGCCGCACGTACACCCTCGATCAGCTCTGGTACGCCGTGTTCCTGCCCAGCGCCAACGATGCCGCCATCGCCGTCGCGCAAGCCAACGGAGGCGTCAAGAAGACCCTCGCCGAGATGAACGACGTCGCACGCCAGCTCGGGGCCCTGGACACCGTCGCCAAGACCCCGAACGGCCTGGACGCGCCCGGGCAGTCATCCAGCGCCTACGACCTCGCCCTCATCGCACGCGCCGGCATGAAGCTCCCCGACTTCGCTCACTACGCAGGCACCACACGAGCCGAGTTCCCCGACGTGAAGGGCAAGGGCAGCCACCCGATCTACACGACCAACCGGCTGCTCCTGCACGGATGGAAGGGCATGATCGGCGTCAAGACCGGCTTCACCAGCCGCGCCGGCCGCACCTACGTCGGCGCTGCCACCCGAGACGGGCGGACCCTGCTCGTGACGCTCATGGGCATCCACGAG
>CAJAKT010000486.1 GCA_903940375.1 uncultured bacterium
CTGCGAGTTGCCTGCCTAAGGGATCGCATTGCCTCGGCTGCGCGCCAGGAACACCCCGAAGCCGATATCCGTCGAGACCTCGGTCCCGTAGTACATCAGCCACTTTGCCTTGCCGGCAGCGATGATGTCGGCATCGGCGGCACCCGCGATCACCAGTTTCTCCTTGCTGAACGAGGTCCCGTTGCGGCTTGTCGAGACGAACAGTCCGTAGCTGGAACCGCGGTCGGCTGCGTAGTAGATCGCGATCTTCCCGGCCTTGTCGATCAGGGCGAACGGATGCGAGCCCTCGGTTGTGAGGGTCGGGCCCATCGTCCAGTGCAGCATGTCGGGGCTCGTGGCGGTGCGCATGGTCCGGGTGGTGCGCTCACCGGGCTTCTCGAGGTTCGAGAAGTAGGCGCGGTACTGACCCTTCTGCTTCACCAAGGACAGGGCCCCGGGCTCGAAGCCGGCCTGGGCCATGGTGATGACGGGCCCCTCGTCGGTGAACGTCAGGCCCTCGTCGGTACTGACCGCAGCGTTGATGTTCCCGCCGGCGGCGTAGAACAGGCGGACGGTCGTCGCGTCCACCCGGACTATGCGGGGTTGGCCGCCCATCGTCCAGGGGACGGGGGTCGACGTGTCGGCGACGAACGCCGCACCCGCAGCGTTGGTCGATGTGGCGCTTCGTATGCCGACGGGGTTCACCCAGGAGAAGACCCGGATGCGACCGTTTGCCAGCCGCAGCGCGGACGGGTCGGCCACCTGCTTGCCGGACGAGCCAAAGGTGGTCTGCGTCAGGACAGGTCCGACCTTCGTGAAGTTGTGAAGGGAGGCGACACTCGACGTCCCTGTGCCGGTGCCAGCAGGACCGCCTGTGCCCGGCTGCTTGGAACTGGGCTGCCAGGTTCCATCGACGCACTCGATTGAGCCGGCGCCGAGGGCGACGACCTGCCCTGCGGTGGAACACGGGTCTCCGGGCAGGTTCGCGGCCTGTGCCGCGGGGATGAGGCACGAGGCCAGGGCGATGGCGACAGCGGCAGCAGACAGACCTCGGGTCAGGCTCATGGGGGAAAAGTAGGGGATCGTTGCCCGCGATGCCGGATTATCCCGAGCCCCTCGCTAGCTGGCGATGCTCAGGGCAGTGACCCCCATGACGAGGATCACGACCCCGGTGATCTGTAGGCGCCCGAGCTTCTCCTTGAACAGCACGTACGCCATCACGGCGGCGATCGGCGCGAACTGTGAGGCAAGCACGGACGTGATGGCGACCTCATACTGAGCGCCGATGGCGAAGCAGGTGAAGCCGATCACCTCGGCCAGCCCCATGGCGATGACGAGGGGGACGGTGCCGCGCGTAATGCGGAGGTTCCGCGTCAGGGCCAGCGGGATGGTCAGTGCGACAACTCCGACGAGCCTGGCCGGCAGCAGCACCCAGGCAATGGGCAGGTCGCCGCTCAGATGGCCCGTGGTGAACAGAGAGATGCCGAAGACCGCGGCTCCTGCCGTTGCCAGCACGACCGCCAGCACCGGGCGCTCGTGATCCAGGGGTTCGGGATCCGGGGCGATCGCCGAGATCACGATGCCGACGACGATCACGAACAGCAGGAAGGCGACGATCGGCGCGATGCTCTCGCCGAGCATCGCGGCGATGACGGCCGAGATTGCGCCCTCGGTGGCGAGGATCGGGGTGATGACGCCGACCTTCCCCACCCGGAAGGCCAGCCCGGCGAGCACGAGCGCCGTCACGTTCCCCAGGCCGGTGGCGGCCATCCAGCCGATGTTCTCGCCGACGGCGGCCGGGACTCCGGCGAGGAAGAGGAAGGGCAGGGTGACGAGCAGCCCGACCAGCATCGCCCAGGCGACGCCGGACCAGGAACCGATGATCTTGGCGGCCCGGGAGTTGCACAGTGCGCTGGTGGCGAAGAAGGCAGCGGTCAGGAGGCCGAAAACGATGCTGGTCACACGCGATGGTACTGAGGTGCTGGGAGGTGGGAGGCGGCCCAGCCGCGGCACTGCCTGCCGAGCGGCCAGTTGTGGGGGTCCTGCCGGCGGCGGCAGCCCCCACTACTGGCCGCTCGGTGGGGAGGAAGACGGGTGGCGGCGGTGCCGGTAGGTTCGGGGGATGGTCTCCGATGCTGGCACGTATGCCCCCGTACCCTCCGATCTGGTGAGACGGGCACCCAAGGTGCTCCTGCACGATCACCTCGACGGGGGCCTGCGCCCCGAGACGATCATCGACCTCGCGCGGATCGATGGGTACGACGGACTGCCCAGCACCGACCCGACGGAGCTGCGGGCCTGGTTCGTCGAGGCAGCCTCGTCCGGTTCGCTTGAGCGCTACCTCGAGACCTTCGCGCACACCGTCGCGGTAACGCAGACAGCCGATGCGCTGCGGCGCGTGGCCCGCGAGGCGGCTGAGGATCTCGCGGCTGACAATGTCGTATACGCGGAGGTGCGCTTCGCACCCGAACTGCACATCGAGAAGGGACTCGACGAGCACCAGATCGTCGAGGAGGTCTTGGCAGGGTTCGCAGAGGGCCAGCGGATCGCGGCGGCGGCAGGCAATCCGATCCGCATCGGCGTTCTGCTGACGGCCATCCGTACCGCTACCCATTCTCGACGGATTGCCGAGCTGTCGGTCGAGTATCGCGACCGCGGCGTGGTGGGCTTCGACATCGCCGGGGCAGAGGCGGGCTTCCCGCCCACGCGGCATTTGGATGCCTTTGAGTACTTGCGTCGCGAGAACGCGCACTTCACCATCCACGCGGGGGAGGCATTCGGGCTGCCCAGTATCTGGGAGGCACTCCAATGGTGCGGTGCTGACCGTCTGGGTCACGGAGTCCGCATCGTCGATGACATCGAGATCGCCCCGGATGGTGAGCCGGTTCTGGGCCGACTTGCTGCGTATGTGCGCGATTGCCGCATTCCACTCGAGATGTGCCCGTCGTCCAATATCCAGACTGGTGCCGCGGAGAGCATCGATCGCCACCCGATCGGGCTGTTGCGTCGGCTCGGCTTCCGCGTGACCGTCAACACCGACAACCGGCTGATGTCTGACACGTCGATGTCCCACGAGATGGAACTGCTGAGTGAGGCGTTCGGCTACGGCCTCGACGACCTCCAGTGGTTCGCCGTCAACGCGATGAAGAGCGCCTTCGTGCCGTTCGATGAGCGGCTCGCGATCATCAATGAGCGAATCAAGCCGGAGTACGCTGCATTACGTGCCGTGCTCGCTGAGCGGCTGACGGAAAGGAGCTGACGTGGCGATCCTCGAGGCAGTCGAGACAGGGCATGAGCGGGTTTCCGACCTTCGTCACGAGCTTGATCGCGTTCGAGAGGCCCTTGACCGCACCGACGCTGTGCTCACGGTGACCGATGATGTCCTCGGCAAGGCCGAGTCGGCAATCGTCACGACGCGGCGGGTGGCTCCGTATGTAGCCGTGGGCATCGGTGTGGCTCTCACACTCGCGGTGGCAGCAGTTGTCGTGTGGCGTCGCCGTCAGCGTGCCGCGTTCGACGACTAGCGGGACGGGAACTGGAACGCCGGCTCGGGTGCCGGCGGCAGCAAGACCGTCTGTGACTCGATAACTGTGCTGAACCCCTGACCCGCGTACGTGTGCCGAGCCGGATTCCCGGCCGTGACGGCGAGTCCGAGTGACACCTGCCCGTCCTCGCGCAGGAGCCTCCTGGCGCGACCGATGAGCATGGCGCCCACACCGGTTCCGCGCAGGCTGGGATCTCGCCAGATATCGGCGATCCACGGGCCGCCGAGCGGAGGATCCTGCGGACGGATATTCACCATGATGCCGGCGACCGGGACACCGGATGAATCCAGCAGCAGCGTCGTCGAACGGTGCAGCGGGCCGAGCTCCGTCCCGTCGACCAGACGCATGATGAAGGCGATCGCCGTGTCATCATCGCCGGCGAAATGATCAGGGTGGTCGGACGGGAAGGCGGCACGCCAGCTCGGCAGGATGGCGGTCCATTGGGGGTCAGCGGGGGAATCGGGCAGATCCACGCAGGTGAACCGGGAATCGACATCGAGGACCGGTGCATTGATGCGCAGGTCGCACTGCATCACGATCGCATGGCGCTTGGGCGCCGCACCTGACCGCACCAGGGCGGCAGCGAGGATCGTGTCCTCGGTGGCCAGGAGCCAGGCGGGCAGCTGAGCGATTGCCGCGTGAGCCGCATCGGCCGCGCTTCGACCTCGCACGATGCAGGCGAGGTCTGCGATGGGTGTGCCATCGCGAAGCTCAGGTACGTAGCGCAGGACGGGACCGTCGCCGTCCGCCAATGCCGTCCACGTGAGGGCGATGGTCACGCCCCCATGGGATGCCACACCGTCTTCGTCTCGACGAAGGCACGAATGGGGGACAGGTCCGGTTCAGCGGACCAGTCCATTCCGGCGGCCGGACGTCGCACCCGCTTCACGGTACCGGCTGCCTCACGCTCGAGGCTCACAGCAAGCTCGGGGTCGGTGATCCCGGCAAGGTCGATGGCATTGACATCAGCGTGCGTCGCAAGCCACGGCATCATCTCGGCAGGGTCACCGGTCAGCACGTTGATGACGCCGCCGGGCACGTCGCTGGTGGCCAGTGCTTCGGTCAAGGTGATGGCGGGCAGCGGACGCTCAGTGCTGGCGATCACGATGACCGCGTTGCCGCTGACCACGGCCGGGCCGATGACACTGATGAGTCCCAGCAGGCTCGAGTCCTGCGGAGCAACGGCAACCACGACACCTGTGGGCTCCGGGATCGAGAAGTTGAAGTACGGCCCCGCGACGGGGTTCGCCGAGCCGAGTACCTGTGCGATCTTGTCGGTCCAGCCCGCGTACCAGACCCAGCGGTCGATGGCTGCGTCCACCTGGGAGGCAGCGGAGGCAGCCGTGCCGCCCTCGGCGGCGAGGACATCGGCGATGAACTGCGCGCGACGACCCTCCATGACCTCAGCGATGCGGTACAGGACTTGTCCCCGGTTGTAGGCAGTGGCGGCGCTCCAGGCGCCGAAGCCCTTGCGGGCGGCAAGCACCGCATCGCGGGCGTCCTTGCGGGATGCCTTAGCCGCGTTCGCGAGGAACGTGCCGTCGGCGGCCGTCACCTCGTAGGTGCGCCCTGACTCGCTGCGGGGGAAGGCCCCGCCGACGAAGAGCTTGTAGGTCTTGCGAACGTCGAGTCGACCAGTCGCGTCATCGGTCATCGGGTCACCTCCGTGGTCAGGTAGGCGCCCAGGCCCTGGATGCCGCCTTCGCGGCCGAACCCGGACTCCTTGTAGCCGCCGAAGGGGCTCGTCGGGTCGAAGCGATTGAACGTGTTCGCCCAGATGACGCCGGCCCGCAGGCGCTCGGCCATCCACAGGATCCGGCTGCCCTTCTCGGTCCAGATCCCGGCGGAGAGGCCGTAGGGGGTGTTGTTGGCCTTCTCCACCGCCTCGTCGGGTGTGCGGAAGGTCAGGACGGAGAGCACGGGTCCGAAGATCTCCTCGCGGGCGATCCGGTGTGCCTGCGTGACCCCGGTGAAGACGGTCGGCGGGAACCACCAGCCGCGGTCGGGAAGCGTGCAGGGAGCGCTCCAGCGTTCAGCGCCTTCCGCCTCTCCGCTGCTGACGAGGGCGGTGATCCGACTCAGCTGTTCGGCGGAGTTGATGGCGCCGATATCGGTGTTCTTGTCGAGCGGATCGCCGAGACGCAGGGTGCTCAGGCGCCGCTTGAGGGCTTCGACAATCTCATCGGCGATCGACTCCTGGACGAGCAGTCGTGACCCGGCGCAGCAGACATGACCCTGGTTGAAGTAGATGCCATTGACGACCCCCTCGACGGCCTCATCGACAGGTGCATCGTCGAAGACGATGTTCGCGGCCTTGCCACCGAGCTCAAGGGTCAGCCTCTTGTCGGTGCCGGCCAGGGAGCGCATGATCGACTTGCCCACCTCGGTGGAACCGGTGAAGGCCACCTTGTCGATGCCCGGATTCTCGACGAGCGCTCGGCCGGTCTCGCCTGCGCCGGTGAGAATGTTGACGACTCCGGGTGGCAGGTCGGCCTGCTGGCAGATCTCCGCGAACAGCAATGCGGTCAGGGGCGTCGTCTCCGCGGGCTTGAGGACGACGGTGTTGCCGCAGGCCAGGGCTGGTGCGACTTTCCAGGCCAGCATGAGCAACGGGAAGTTCCACGGGATCACCTGGGCGGCGACGCCGATCGGCTTCGGGGCAGGCCCGTACCCAGCATGACCGAGCTTGTCTGCCCAGCCGGCGTGGTAGAAGAAGTGCGCGGCGACGAGGGGCACGTCGACATCCCGCGACTCGCGGATCGGCTTGCCGTTATCGAGGGTCTCGAGCACCGCTAGTTCGCGCGATCGTTCCTGGATGAGCCGGGCGATCCGGAACAGGTACTTCGCGCGATCGCGGCCCGACATCGGACCCCAGACCTCGGTGTAGGCCCGGCGAGCGGCCTGCACGGCGCGTTCGACATCGTCGGTACCCGCTTCAGCAACCTCGGCGAGGACTTCCTCAGTTGCCGGGTTGATCGTCGTGAACGTCGAGCCGGATGACGAGTCGACGAAGGTGCCGTCGATGAACAGGCCATACCGAGATGCGATGCTCACGACACTTCGCGACTCTGGTGCGGGGGCGTACTCGAAGGTCACGGCTTCTCCTTCAGTCGATCGTGACGTAGTCAGGACCGGAGTAGTGCCCGGTAGCGATGCGCTGCCGCTGCAGCAGCAGGTCATTGAGCAGGGTGGATGCCCCGAAGCGGAAGAGATCGGGAGTCAGCCAGGCCTCTCCGACGGTCTCCTTCACCAGGACGAGGTACTTGATGGCGTCCTTGCTGGTGCGGATGCCGCCCGCGGCCTTGACACCGATGCGCTGCCCGGTGGCGGCCTCGAAGTCGCGCACGGCCTCGAGCATCACGAGCGTGACGGGCAGGGTGGCCGCAGGCGTGACCTTCCCGGTTGACGTCTTGATGAAATCGGCACCCGCCAGCATCGCCAGCCAGGATGCCCGCCGGACATTGTCGAGAGTGCGAAGCTCACCCGTCTCGAGGATGACCTTCAGATGCGCCGGACCGCATGCCTGCTTGACGGCAACGATCTCGTCGAACACGCGCGCGTACTCGCCGCTGAGGAACGCTCCGCGGTCGATGACCATGTCGATCTCGTCGGCACCGGCGGCCACGGCCTCCTTGGTGTCCATCAGTTTGACGTCGAGGCTGGCGCGCCCGGAGGGGAAGGCCGTAGCGACGGCGGCCACATGGAGGGCATCGCCGACGGCTTCGCGCGCGATGCCGGCAAGGTCGCCGTAGACGCAGACGGCCGCGACGCTGGGGGTCGTCGGATCAGTCGGGTCTGGCCGCAGCGCCTTCGAGCAGAGGGCGCGGACCTTGCCGATGGTGTCCATGCCCTCGAGGGTCGTCAGGTCGACCATGCCGATGGCCGTGTCGATGGCCCAGGCCTTGGTCTCGTTCTTGATCGATCGTGTTCCGAGCATTGCGGTGCGGGATGCCGCACCCACCTCGTCAACCCCGGGCAATCCGAGGAGGAATGCCCGCAGCGAGGCGGGGCTCGTGTCGGGCAGTGCGTGGGGGACGCTCACCTGCTCACCCTAGCCAGCGTTCGACGTCGACACGGATTGCTGCGAGTTCCTTGGCGGCCATCTCGCGCGCTGCGCTCACGTTATTGCCCGTCACCGGGACGACGCTCTGCAGGTAGCACTTGATCTTGGGCTCGGTACCGCTCGGCCGGATGATCA
>CAJAKT010000487.1 GCA_903940375.1 uncultured bacterium
CGCCAGATCGTGACCGGATCGGACTGGCGTGATCCGGTGCTGCAGGCGAAGTACGACGGCTGGTTCTCCCCGTACCTGCTCAAGCGCATCGCCGCCCTGCCGACGCTCTGACGGGCTATTCCGCGCCTGTCTCCGTAACAGCCAGGGCATGGAGCAGATAGGTATCACCCCACGCGTACGTGCCCTCCCGCGCATCGGACGGGACGTTGTACGCCTGCCGCTGCAGCACGCCGCGACCACCGTCCACCGTCCACGGCGCAGATGCGAGTGTGCCGAGCGTGGCCAGCGCGTACGTGCGGTAGACCTCAGCGCGCGACGGATCCGGCTCGCTCTTCGCGAGGATGAGCAGTCCGTCCGCCGTGATCGCTGCAGCGGAGGAGTCGCGCGGTGCGGCATCGTCGGTCACGTCGAGATCCCATGCAGGGATGCAGCCCGCTTGGACGTGTGACATCCAGTAGTCCGCTGTCCGCCGAGCGGCAGTGAGCAATCGCGCATCTCCGGTGAGCGCGAATGACTGCGCGAATCCGTTGACGGCCCAGGACTGGCCGCGCGCCCATGTGCTTGCGGTGCTGAGGCCCTGCCCGTAGATCGGTCCGGTGACGGCGCCCGTTCGCGGGTTGAAGGCGAGGCGGTGCCGAGTGGATCCGTCGTTGCGCACGAACGCGCGCGCGAGGGTGAGCATGTGCTGCGTTCCGCGCCGGACGAGGGCTGTGCCTGCAGCGCCGCCTTCCCGCTGACCCACCTCGATGAGCAGCGGGGCGTTCATCGCAGAGTCGATGATGACACCCCACTTCCCGGCGTAGGACGACGAGCGCAGTGCCTGCACGTTCCTGTTCCACCGTGCGGACAGGCTGCGTGCCGCGGTGCGCTGCGCGGACAGGTACGCGGTCCTTCGCTGAGGTGACGGGTCGATGCGGCTGGCCAGTCCCGCGGGCAGACCCACCATGAACCCGAGATCGTGCGTGCCGCGCCAGGAAGCCACGGGAAGCACGCGCTCGGTGTACTCCTCGGCGCGCTCCAACCACGTGGCATCGGCGGTGTGCTCGTACATCAGCCACAGGGCCGCCGGATAGAACCCGGACGTCCAGGCGTACGCACTGGTGCGCAGGTAGGGGGAGCGCCCGGTGGCGCCGAAGGGAAGAGTGGCCGGCCCCGCGAGAGCGGCGAGCCGCGTGGCAGCGATCGACCACACGCGTTCCTGCTGCGCGGTGTTGATCGGTGCAGGCGAAGCCGGACAGGTGACGGATGTCGCAGCCAGGGCGGGAGGCGAAGACGCGACCGAACTCAGCGCAATACCGATGACGGCGAACGCCGAGATGACGCGTCGACGCGGGGTCACACCGAGAGCACGACCTTGCCAGTGGCGCCACCATCGGCGATGACGGTGTGCGCGTAGGCGGCGTCCTTCAGCGGCAGGATGCGATCGATCACGGGGCGGATGACGCCAGAGTGGATCCACGGCCACACCGTGCGCTCGACCTGACGGCAGATGGCGGCCTTCTCCGACTCGGGTCGACCGCGCAGCGAGGTCGCGTTCACGGATGCGTTCTTGCGCAGCAGAGTGCTGATGTCGAGTTCGGCTCGCACACCCGCCTGCATGCCGATGATGACGAGACGGCCGTCGCGTGCCAGGGCAGTCACGTTGCGCTCGAGGTAGGCCGCGCCCATGTTGTCGAGGATGACGTTCGCGCCTCGGCCGCCCGTCACGTCGAGCATGACCTCGACGAAGTCCTGCTCGTTGTAGTTGATCAGCACCTCAGCACCGAGGGCGGCGCACTGGTCGAGCTTCGCCTGACTGCCTGCCGTGACGGCGACCCGGGCACCGAGGGCGCGGCCGATCTGGATGGCCATCGTCCCGATGCCGGAACCGCCGCCATGGATGAGCAGCCACTCGCCCTCGCTCAGGTTGGCGACCATGTCGAGGTTGCTCCACACGGTGCACGCGACCTCGGGAAGTGCA
>CAJAKT010000488.1 GCA_903940375.1 uncultured bacterium
AACGAGCGGGCCAAGGCGACGACCGTGGTCGTCGCCCGCACACGCGACGGCGTCGGACGCGAACTGAGCAGCATTCGACTCGAAGGCCCGAGCCCGTACGACCTCACCGCCGAGCTACTGGCCTGGGGTGCGGCGATGCTGCTGACCCGTCGGGCCAGTGCCACCGGCGCCCTCGGCCCGGTCGATGCCTTCGGGCTCGAGGCACTTCAGCACGGCTGTGCCGACATCGGCCTTCGGCGCTATCCGACCGAGTAGCGCCGAACCTCCTCGTACCGCAGATGCGAGCCCGTCGCCGGGGCGCTGATCCGAACGGTCACCTTCGTCGGTGCCGCCGTGTGGATCGCCAGAACGACCTTGTCACCGGACCGCTTGACGCTGCAAGAGCGCAGGTGCGAGCCGCTGACGTCGCCGGCCGGCCGGGACCGATGGGCTCTGAGGTCGGCGCGGCACTCCACAGTCACGACCGCCCTCTGGTGGGCATTGGTGCGGCCCCCGTCCGAGAGCAGCACGACGTTGCCGTTGGCCGGAACAGCTGTGGGCAGTGCAGCTTCGCCAGACAGGGCCTGGCCTGAGGTCTCGGGCTTGCCATCGCCATCGGCATCGCCGTCACGCACATCCGGCACGCCGTCGCCGTCGTCGTCCTTGTCGCGCGAGTCCGGCACACCGTCGCCGTCGGTATCGACAACCGCGGGGTTGGTCAGCCCGACAGTGTCGGAGTCCTCCGTGTTGACGATTCCATCACCGTCGGAGTCACCATCGTCCACATTCGCGATGCCATCACCGTCGTCATCGCTGTCGGTTGCGTCCGGGACTCCGTCGCCGTCGTCGTCGCGGTCGACGGAGTTGGGCACGCCGTCACCGTCGGTGTCCACGTTGTCGTCAATGACCACCTCGCACGAGTCGCTGCGGAGCTTCGCGCCGCGTGAGGCACGAACCGAGCCGGACTCGCTGGCCTCGTCGGCCTCGATGGCGTCGTTGCTGCCGTCTGCGTTGGCATCAGCGTCGATGGCATCCGCAAGGCCATCCCCATCATCGTCAACGTCCAGCGCGTTCGGCACGCCATCGTTGTCGAGATCCGAATCCCGTGAGTCGCGCACCCCGTCGCCATCCCGATCGCTGTCACGGGCATCTGCGATGCAGTCGCCATCATCATCAGGATCGACCGCGTCAGGTGTGCCGTCGCGATCCGTGTCGATCGGCTGGACGACGTCGCTGTCGAGGCTGTCGTCCACGCGGTCGCCGTCACTATCGGCATCGACCACGTCAACGATGCCATCGCCGTCGTCGTCCGGATCAAGTGCATTCGGTACACCGTCGCCATCGACGTCCGACTTCATCGGCTCGTCCACATCGACACTGTCCGGAGTGCCATCGCCGTCGTCATCGCCGTCTGCGACGTCCAGGACCCCGTCGCCGTCATCGTCGGCATCCTCGAGGTCGACGATCCCATCGGCGTCCGTGTCGACCAGCGGCTCCTCGACGCAGTTGTTCGCGTAGATCGCGGTGCCCTTCTCATCCCAGTTCAGGCCGGCCCTTCCGGCTACTGGCGGGATGATGTCTCCGCCGTGCGAGTAGTGCGCATCCCCCTTGACCGGGTCGAACGTGATCGCGATCCGCTGGTACTCACCATCGGCCGCATGGCAGATGTCGACTACCACTGGAGCGCGATTGGGCACCGCCAGAACGCCGCCCGTGCCGTTCCCACGCTCACCATCAGCGTCGAACGCCGTGGCGTAGAACTCGTGCTTCACGCCATTGACCAACCCGGACACCGTCACCTGTGTCGATGTCGTGCGGATGGTCCTGATGAGCTTGCTCCGGGGGGCGTAGCTGTACACCTGCACCTCGTACTCCTTGATCGGAGCACTTCCGGGGGTAGCCGGATCCCAGCTGTAGACCACTTGACCGTCTCCGGGCTCGGCCCGATCGTTAGTCGGCGCTCCCGGCCTGGTGAGGGTGGCCAGAGCCTCGCCGGTGGCGAAGCCGCCCGGGCCGGCGCTGTTCACGGCGCGCAGCTTGAAGAAGTGCGCAGAATCCGCGCCAAACGTCGCCGGGATCGTCAGTGGGCTGGTGATCTGCCGGCCCGGAACAGCCGAGAAGGAATCCGCCCAGTAAAGCCCCCATGAACTGTTATCGAAGATGAACTCGTAGCCCGTGATGGGGGCCTTTGGCTGAACCTGGGTGAACTCGATCACGATGTTCTTGCCGACCCGGGTGGCGGACGTGATGACGGGGGCCGCGGGCGCTGGGTTGGCAATGCGCAGGTCCAGATCAGCGATCAAGCCCAACCCGTTGTTGAAGAACGGCAGGGCCACCCATCCGGGATCGCCATTGCGGCCGGTTGACGAGACAACGTCCAGCACCATGGTGGTGCCGCTGGGAATCCGGGTGCAGCAGCCCGTAGCCAACTTGGGCTGCAGGACGATCTGGGTCGCGTCGCCTCGGATGTGCATGTCACCCGTGAGGCAGCCGGTCCCGTTGAACTTCAGGAGCAGCCGATCGCCGATCTCGGCCGGGACCGGGTCGGTGCCGGGGGTACGCGTGCCGTAGCCGGGCAGGCTGGGATCGCACTGCCACACGTAGGTGGCCGTGACCCCCGAGACCTGCGCGAGCGTGCGCGCCTGCGTCGCATCGGACGGACGTCCCTCGCCAAGGCTGGTGACCGCGCGCACGCGAATCGTGTAGTCGGTGTCAGGGGTCAGCCCGGTCACCACGTTGTCATCGGGCAGCGTGCGCCATGGTCCGCCATCGACCTGCACCTCGTTGCGGAGTAGCGGCTGGTCGCTCAGATCGCCCTGGGTGAAGGACAGGCGCAATTCCGTCTCACCCGGCACGGCGGCGAGGTCCGTGGGGGCGGCCGGCGGCTGCGGCGACGCGAGGATCTTGAATCGGACATGCTCGATGCCGGCGTAGTTCGTGCCGAAGAAGGGAATGTTGACCCAGCCGCCGTTCGAGCCGGTGTCCTTGTTGAGGATCGACACGCGGTAGGTCGTGCCGCTTGGGATGTACGAGCAGCAGCTGTCGTTTGCGGGGCTCCAGGAGATCTGGGACTTCTCGCCCATGACGTGCATCCCGCCCGCCCGGCACGATCCACCCTGCGCCGTGATCTCGACGGTGTCGCCGACGAACGCATCGAAGTAGACACCGCCGGTGGAGTTCGTGCCGTAGCCCGGCTTGGCCGGATCGCACTGGTACGTCACTGTGTGCACGGTCGTCGAGGCGGCCGGCACGGCGGCGCGCGCTGGGCCGGCAGCCGATACGGGCGCAAGCACGACGAGAAGGGCGACCGCCCCCGCCAGGAAGCGCTGAACGCGAGCACGGCGGGCCGACCCGACAACCGATGAGCGTGCAGCGTGACGCATATGGCCTCCCAGCCCGAAAGCAACTTTTGCTTTTACATTAACACGGGGGTGGCCATCCCGAAACCCAGTCATCCGAACGACTTCGTCGGGCGCGATAACCTGCGCCCCGAGCCCTGGAAGAGGGCGAAGGAGACCGATGACCCAGGCGCGCGTGCTGCGGAACACCGAGCGGGTGCTCGATGCCGCCACCGATGCCGCCGCCACCGACGGCTGGGCCTGGCTGACCCCGCACGGCATCGCTCAGCGCAGCGGCCTGTCCACCCGTGCCGTCCAGGCTCGAGCGGCTGACCGGGAGCAACTCGCGCTGATGGTGTGGCGGGAACGGGCGGAACCCGCCCTTCTTGGCCTGCTCACGGAGGCCCTCGATACCGCCGGCCTCCTCGACGCCGAACGCGACGATGCGCGCTTCGTCCGCCTGCTCAGTGGCCTCACCGATCCGAACGCCGAGTTGAGGGCCGCCGTTGAGCTGCTCATCATGGGCAGCTTCGTCGACTCTGTCGCTACTGAGATCACCGCAACGTTGGGTGCTCAGACGGTCGAGTGGTGCCGCAGTACGCCACGACGCGGTGGTCGGGTGGGGGCCGCCCAGCGTGCCTTCGTCGTGCTGGTGGTGCTCGGCCTCCTCGCCGCCAGCCGTCGCCCGGGCGCCGCGACGCTCGACATCTCCGGTGAGGTCGCCAGCCAACTGGACGCACTGCACACACCGGCAAACCCGGTGGACCTGCCTGCTGCGCGGCCGCCATTCCACCGACACGTCACGGAGTTCGGCACCGACGACCCGATCCACGAAGCACTGCTGGCAGCGACCCTCCAGCAGGTGGGACACGTCGGGTACGACGCTGCGACGACCCGGCGGATTGCCGAGGCTGCCGGCGTCTCGGAGACCACGATCTTCCTGCGCCATCCGAACAAGGTGTCCCTCTTCCTCGAGGCCACCGACCGCCAGCTCGCGGTGACCTACCGAGCCAACGCCGACTTCGAACGTGAGCTCGAGGATGCCTACGGGCCGGGGGTGGCAGCGGCGATCACCACCCGGGAAGCGCTGCGCCCAGATGTCGCCGCGCAGCGCGCTGTCTACCTGGAACAGGTACGCGTCTCCTGGCACGATGACGTGCTCATGTCCCGACAGGCCGCGGTCCTCGATGCCTTCATTCAGCAGATGCGAGCGGAGCGGCCGGACTGGACACTGGCACACACGGCCGCCCGGATCCACGTGTCCTACGCCATGGGCCTGGGCATCCCGTTGCTGCCGCTGCTGCACCCCCGCGCGTGGTCACTGCCCTTCGATGTCGTCACGGTGCCGCTGACAGCACTGCAGTCGGACGGGTGACGTAGGGAACTATTCTGCTGACGTGCTCCCCTCGGATTGGCTCCCCGCAGCCGAGGCGCACCGCAGGCGCGTCGAGCCATGGGTCTCCGGCCGGCTCGAGCGGGCATCTCGCGGCGAGAAGCACGCGATAGAGGACTTCCTCTTCGACTACTACCCGTATTCGCCGGGCAAGCTCGCGACCTGGCATCCCGGAT
>CAJAKT010000489.1 GCA_903940375.1 uncultured bacterium
ATCAACCGGGTTCGCCCGATCATGGCGAGCCGAACGGGCATGTCGGAGTGGGAGGCCACCTGCGCTCTCTCGACAGCCATGGGCTATCCGATGCACTACGACACCGCCGCGCAGATCATGGACGAGATCGCCGGGCTCACGCCGACCTTCGCCGGTGTGTCATTCGACCTGCTCGACCGCGTCGGCTCGGTTCAGTGGCCCTGCAACGATGCCGCACCGCTGGGCACCCCGATCATGCACGAGCAGGGGTTCACCCGAGGGATGGGCAACTTCGTCACCACGCCCTACGTACCGACGGATGAACGCGCCACCCGCAAATTCCCACTGCTCCTCACCACTGGGCGGGTGCTCTCGCAGTACAACGTCGGCGCCCAGACCCGCCGCACGCCCAACGTGACATGGCATGCCGAGGACGTGCTCGACATGCACGAGGCCGATGCAGAGCTGCGCGGAATCACCGATGGGTCGTGGGTCGAGGTCAGCAGCCGCATCGGTGCCACCTCGATGCGGGTCCACGTCAGCGACGAGATCCCTGCCGGCGTCGTCTATACGACCTTCCACCATCCGATCAGCGGCGCCAATGTGATCACGACCGACAACTCCGACTGGGCGACCAACTGCCCGGAGTACAAGGTCACCGCCGTTGAGGTCCGACCCGACTCCGGCGCAGGTCAGCTCGCATGAGGGATGCCCACCTGGCCCGCATGGCCAATCAGATCGCGGCGAGCGTGCCCTCCCGCACGGACATCCCGGAGCAGGTCGCGCTGCACCTGGCTTCCTTCTGGACTCCCAGCATGATCGAGTCACTCACCCAGCACGCTGAGCATCATCCCGGCGACATCGGGCCCGATGTCATCGCGGCCCTGGCAGTTCTTCAGGCGAAGGCGGTGCCCAATGGCTGAGGTTCAGGTCACGCGATGGCGGGATGTGCCCTCGCTCGTCACCGCGCGTGACGGTGACGATGTCGTCAAGGTTTCCCTGCCGGCACGGTTCCAGGAGGCCATCGACGAGGCCGCCATGCGCCTGGATGCCGCCGACGCCAACGCCTATATGGAGGGCTGGATTCGCGGCCCGTGGGAAGACATGGCAGGGTCTGCCGCGCAGGCCGCAGAAGCGGCCTCAGCAGCACTCGAGGCCAGCTGGACCGCGGAGGCGATCACCGCCTTCCTCGACACCTGCGGGCCCGCGACATCGGGAGACGACGCATGAGCACCCTGGTCGACGACATCCTCGCCGGCAACGTCCGTGTCGGCGACGGCGCCATGGGCACGATGCTTCAGGAAGCCGGCCTCGATGACGGCGGGGCTCCCGAGCTGTGGAATGTCGAGAAGCCCGACGTCATCGCCGGGATCCTCGAGCAGTACGCAGCAGCCGGCTCCCGGCTGCTCACCACCAACACCTTCGGCGGCAGCAAGCCACGCCTGGCCATGCATGGCCTCGAGGACCGCGTCGCCGAGCTCAACGAGGCGGCCGCTCGCGTCGCCCGCCGTGTTGCCGATGCCTACCCCGGGACCTACGTCCTCGGCGACGTCGGTCCGTCGGGCGACCTGATGGAACCGATGGGCACGCTGACCCCAGAAGACGCCGTTGCCCTCTTCTCCGAGCAGATCGCCGCACTCGCGGCAGGTGGCGCCGATGCCATCCTCATCGAGACCATGAGCGACCTGTCAGAGGTCGAGGCCGCCGTCACGGCATCCCGCGCGGTCGCCCCCGAACTCCCCATCATCGCGACGATGAGCTTCGACACGAACCTGCGCACGATGATGGGCGTAACGCCCGCCGCTGCCGTGGTGGCGATCGCCGCCATGGGTGCCGACGTCGTCGGCGCCAACTGCGGTCGCGGAGTCGACGAGATGCGCGTCATCGCCGGGCAGATGGCGGATGCACGTCCCGAGGGGACGCTGCTCATCATGCAGTCCAACGCCGGGCTGCCCGTGCTCATCGACGGCGAGTTCCGCTACACCGGCACTCCGGACGAGATGGCTGCCTTCGCAACACAGATGCGCGGGATCGGCATCGACGTGCTGGGCGCCTGCTGCGGGTCATCTCCCGCACACATCGCCGCGATCAGTGCCGCCATCGCCTGAAGCGACGCACATCACCGGGCGTTAGCCGGGGAGCAGGATGGTGCCCCGTGCGACGAGGTCGGCCGGGCCGGTCAGGAGCATCGCGCCAGCGGCGGTCTCGGTGACATGGACGGTGCCACCCGGCACATCGACCTGCCATGTCGAGTCGCCCGGAGTCGGCTCGCCCTCGCGGCGGCGGGCCGCCCAGGCCACTGCGCAGGCACCCGTGCCACAGGAGAGGGTCTCGCCGACGCCGCGCTCGTGAACCCGCATCGCCACGTGATTCGGCCCACGGTCGACGACGAACTCGACATTCACTCCGTCTGGGAAGACGTCGGCCGGTGCAACATCGGGCGCACCCAGCAGCGACCCGGCGTCAGAGAGGTCGTCTACGAAGACCACGGCATGGGGGTTGGGTACGAGCACTCCCGTGGCGGGCCAGGAGCGATCGTCGACAGTGACGCTCGGCAGCGCGCGCGCACGTGGCGTCGTGGCCTGGCCCATGTCGATCGTGATGGTGCGATCCGCGTTGATGGTCGTGCTGCGCAGACCACCACGTGTTGCGATGACCACGTCGTTGTCCGTGACCAGACCGGTCGCATCGAGGTAACGGACGAAGACGCGCGCTCCGTTGCCGCACATCTCGGCCAGGGATCCGTCGGCGTTGCGGTAGTCCATGAAGAACTCCGCCACGGGTGCGAAGTCGACGAAATCAGGCATCCGATCAGTCCGGACAACCCGCAGGACTCCGTTCGCACCGATCCCGCGATGCCGGTCACAGACCCACCGGACCTGCTCGTCGGTGAGGTCGAGTCGTCCCTCGAGGTCGGGAATGATGACGAAGTCGTTCCCCGTGCCATGTCCCTTGACGAACGGGACCTCGTTCAACCGCGCCATACCGTCAGACTAACGTCAATTCGGCTGCGCTCCCGCACGTCCATAGGCGGCGCGCACGATGTCGAGCACATGCGGCCAGGCATCCTGTGGAGGCGTCGTGCGGTTGTGCTCGGTGATGACGTCCAGCAGCGCGCGATCACGAGCCAGCCGCACGAGTGCCCGCGCCATTGCATCGTCATCGTCGGCCAGCAGGCCCTGGACTCCGTCATGGATGAACTGCGACGTCCCCGTCTGCGACCGAGCCACCACGGGCAGGCCCGCAGAGCGCGCCTCCAGGGCGGCCAGGCCGAAGGACTCGCGCACCGATGGCTGCAGGTAGACGTCACTTTCCGCGAAGATGCCGAGAATCCCCGAACGGTCGAGTCGCCCGGTGAACCGGATCCGCTCCGACATCCCGTGTTCGCGCACGTACTTCTCCGCACGCGAACGCTCAGGACCATCGCCCACCAGCACCGCGCTGATCTCGACATCCGGTGCCGCCTGCGCGGCCGCGGCCATGACGATCCGCACCAGTGGCATCGTGCGCTTGCGCGGCGCCATGCGCATCACGCTCACCACCCGCAGTCGGGTCGGGTCGTGCCCGTGCGGCTCTATGGTCCACTGCGTCGGATCGATGCCGTTGGGGACAACCAGCACCTCCCCCGCTCTCGGCACGGCTGCGGAGATGCGCTGCGCTGCGACATCGCTGACGGCGCTGAGGGTCACTCCCCAACGCGACCAGCGGACAAGTGCGTCCGACAGCCCGAAACCGGGTCGGGCGATCGGCCCCCACACGCTGTGCACGGTGACGAGCGTCGGGATGCCACGCTTCGTGGCTGCGCGGACGGCACCCCAGGCAAAGGGCGACACCACACCCGCATGCACGTGGACCACATCTGGTGGGTGCGCGTCGAGGATGCGCCCGACCTCCCGCGTGGTCCGCGGGTGGATGGGCAGATCGAATGGCAGGTGGGCCGCGATGCGGTGCACGGGCAGTCCGTCGACGAGGTCGTCTCCGGCGAAGACCCCCTCGGCGCCCGGCGTCGCCGTCACGACACGCACCTCGTCACCACCCGACGCCTGACGGCCTGCGAGGGCGCGTACCTGTGTCTCGATGCCGCCCGTCCG
>CAJAKT010000490.1 GCA_903940375.1 uncultured bacterium
AGATGCCGACGACTTGGTACAACGTCATCCCCGACCTGCCGTCGCCCCCGCCCCCGCCCCTGCACCCGGGACGCATGGATCCGGTCGGCCCCGAGGATCTGCTCCCGCTCTTCCCGATGGACCTGATCCTGCAGGAGGTCTCGCAGGACCGGTACATCGATATCCCGGGCGGCGTCCTCGATGTCTACCGCCAGTGGCGTCCGTCGCCGCTCTTCCGTGCGCACCGCCTGGAGAAGGCACTCGACACCCCAGCGCGTATCTACTACAAGTACGAAGGCGTCTCGCCGGCCGGCTCGCACAAGACGAACACCTCCGTACCGCAGGCCTACTACAACAAGAAGGAAGGCACCACCAAGCTCACCACCGAGACCGGTGCTGGCCAGTGGGGGACGGCACTGTCCTTCGCATGCGCGCTGTACGACATCGACTGCGAGGTGTGGCAGGTCGGCGCGTCGTATGACGCCAAGCCCTACCGCCGCCTGATGATCGAGGCCTTCGGCGGACGCGTCCACCGCTCGCCGTCGGACGTCACGGACATCGGCCGCGCGCTCGCTGCTGATCCGAAGAACTGGTCAGGCTCGCTCGGCATCGCGATCTCCGAGGCCGTCGAGGTTGCCGCCAAGGACCCGAATACCCGCTACGCGCTGGGCTCGGTGCTCAACCACGTGCTGCTGCACCAGACGATCATCGGTGAGGAGGCCATCCTCCAGATGGCGAAGGCGGGCGACAACCCGACCCACATCATCGGCTGCACGGGCGGTGGCTCGAACTTCGCCGGCCTGTCGTTCCCGTTCCTGCGGGAGAAGCTCGCGGGGAAGATCAACCCCCAGATCCTCGCCGTCGAGCCGTCCTCGTGCCCGTCGCTCACCAAGGGCGTCTACGCGTACGACTTCGGCGACACGGCGGGCATGACGCCGCTCATGAAGATGCACACCCTGGGGCATGACTTCATCCCCGATCCGATCCACGCAGGCGGCCTCCGCTACCACGGCATGGCACCGCTGATCTCGCATGTCTACGAGCTCGGGCTGATGGATGCCATCGCCGTTCCGCAGACGGAGTGCTTCGCGGCGGCCGTGCTCTTCGCCCGCACCGAGGGCATCGTCCCGGCGCCGGAGCCCACGCATGCGCTGGCGATGGCGATCCGTGAGGCGAAGAAGGCCAAGGAGACGGGCGAGGAGACCGTCATCCTGACAGCCCTGTGTGGTCATGGCCACTTCGATCTGGCGGCCTACGACGCCTACCTCAATGGCTCGATGGTCGATGAGGAGGTCAGTGACGCCCGCTTCGCAGAGGCGCTCGCCACCCTCCCGCAGGTGGTCGGCTAGTCGCAGTTGCTCACGATGGCCCCGCGTTCACGGCGAACGCGGGGCCATCGGCATAAGTAGGGTGTGGACGTGAGCACGCCGACGCCCCGCGCCGCCCTTGCGAAGGGGCTTGTCTTCGTCGGCGGGGCAACCATGATCGGCAACGCCGCTGCATTCCTGCTGACGATGATCGCGGCGCGCATCCTGACGCCTGACGAGTTCGGTGCGCTCGGCGCCCTCCTGGGCATGCTCGTCATCATCTCGACCATCGCGATCGCCACGCAGGCGCTCACGGCCCGCCGGGTGGCGGTGGTCGCGTCCGATGCCGAGCACGCGGAAGTGGAGGGTGAGGCCGTCCGTCTCGCGGTCCTGGTCGGGGCGGCAATCTTCGTGGCGGGCATGGTCCTGGCCTGGCCGCTTGGCACGCTCTTCACCATCCCCCCGCTGGCGGTCGCAACAGGGATCGCCTCGCTCGGGTTCGTCGTCGTCGGATCCGCGGCCATGGGCATTGCGCAGGGCCGCGAGGAGCATCTGCGGCTCTCGTGGTCCTTCCTCGCCAACCAGCTCGGCCGCGCCATCGGTGGCGCGATCGGCGTCCTCGTCCTGCACAGCGTCATCGGCGTCGGGGTCGGAGTGTTCTTCGGCTGCGCGGTGGGCGCGTTCGTGGCGTACCGGATGGTGTGCCCCGGTGCATGGGGTGGCCACGTCACACGCGGAGTCGCCACCGAGTTCGGTCATGTGGTGCATGCGCTCTTTGTGCTCTTCACCCTGACCAACATCGACGTGCTGCTCGCGCGACTGTTCCTCGACGGCGATCAGTCCGGTGAGTACTCGGTGGGTGTTCAGCTCGCGAAGATCGCGTTCTTCCTGCCTGGCGCAATCGTGATCGTGCTGTTCCCGAAGATGACGGCCGGCGGGCATCGCCGCGCGGTCTACGTCGCAACAGGGCTCACCGCACTGGTCGGGCTGGGCATCACCGTCTTCAGCCTGCTCTTCGGCGACCTTGTCGTGCGCATTCTC
>CAJAKT010000491.1 GCA_903940375.1 uncultured bacterium
CGGCGAGGGCCAGCATCGCTACATCGACCCCGTCGACAAGGAGACGTACCTCTACACGCAGTTCGAGTCGGCCGACTCGCGACGCATGTACGCATCGTTCTAGCATCCCGACCTGAAGGCGACGTTCCAGCTCACCGTCACGGCCCCGTCGCATTGGAAGGTCGTCAGCAATTCGCCCAGCCCCGACCCGACGGTGCACGGCGATGGCACGGCCACGTGGGCCTTCGATCCCACTCCCCGGATCTCGACCTACATCACCGCACTTGTAGCGGGCCCTTACCACCGCGTCAGCGACGCGTACACCGGCACGTACGGCACCTACCCCCTCGATCTCTACTGCCGCGACTCCCTCGCCCCGTTCCTCGACCACGAGGAGATCTTCACCGTCACCAAGCAGGGGTTCGCGTACTTCGAGGAGCAGTTCGGGGTCGCGTATCCGTTCGTGAAGTACGACCAGCTCTTCGTGCCTGAGTTCAACGCAGGAGCGATGGAGAACGCGGGTTGCGTCACGATCCTCGAGGACTACATCTTCCGTTCGCGCGTGACCGATGCGGCCTACGAGCAGCGCTCCAACACGATCCTGCATGAGCTCGCGCACATGTGGTTCGGCGACCTCGTCACCATGACGTGGTGGGACGATCTGTGGCTCAACGAGTCCTTTGCGGAGTGGGCAGCGCACTGGGCCAACGTCAATGCCACGCGGTACACCGACGCGTGGACGACCTTCTCGAACCTGCGCAAGGCCTGGGCCTATCGACAGGATCAACTGCCGTCGACGCACCCGATTGCTGCAGACATGGTCGACCTTGATGCCGTGCGCGTGAACTTCGACGGCATCACCTACGCGAAGGGCGCGTCCGCATTGCGTCAGCTCGTCGCCTGGGTCGGCGAGGAGCACTTCCTCGCCGGTGTCCGCAACTACTTCACGAAGCATGCATGGCAGAACACCGAGCTGCGCGATCTGCTGTCCGAGCTCGAGGCCACCAGCGGCCGCGATCTCTCAGCGTGGACGGCAGAGTGGCTGCAGACCAGCGGCGTGAACCTGCTGCGCCCGCGCATCACCCTCGGCGCCTACAAGATGATGACTGACGTTGCCATCGAGCAGGAGCCTCCGACCGCGCCCGACGGCATCGAGCCGATCCTGCGGTCCCACCGCATCGGCATCGGCATGTACGACCTCAAGGGCGGCCGGCTCGTACTGCGCGATCGCATCGAGGTTGATGTCGTCGGCGCCAGCACTCCGGTTCCCGCGCTGAAGAACGTCATGCAGCCCGATCTCATGCTGCTCAACGACGGTGACTTCACGTTCGCCAAGGTGCGCCTTGACGAGCGGTCGCTGAAGACGGCCGTGGACCACATCGGCGACTTCGACGATCCCCTCGCCCGCGCCCTCGTCTGGGGCGCCGCCTGGGACATGACGCGCGATGCCGAGATGTCCACCGGCGAGTTCCTCTCCCTCGTTCTCTCGGGAATCGGCAGTGAGACCGATATCGGCGTCGTCCAGGGAGTTCTGCGCCAGTTGAAGGCGGCCATCGACCAGTACGCCGCGCCGGAGAACCGCTCGGCCTACCTTGAGCGGCTCGCCGATGCGACTCGCGCACTGGCTGAAGCGGCAGAGCCGGGCAGTGATCGCCAGCTGGCCTTCGCCCGCGCGTTCGTCTCGTCGGCGAACACCGCTGCTCAGCTTGACCTCGTGAGTGCGCTGCTCGCCGGCTCGGTCGCCTGGGCAGGCCTGGTCATCGACACCGACCTTCGCTGGTACCTGCTTCAGCGGCTCGTCGCCAACGGCCGGCTGGAGGACGACGCCATCGAGGCCGAGCAGGATGCCGACGACACCGCCACCGGACGCCGTCAGGCCGCGGTCGCTCGCGCCGCTCGCCCGACAGCGGTGGCGAAGGAGCTGGCCTGGGCCGAGATCGTCGATCGCACCGACCTGCCGAATGCCATCCTCGAGGCGACCATCGGCGGCTTCGTCCAGCCCGACCAGGTCGACCTGCTGCGCAACTACCGCGACGCGTACTTCGAGATCCTGCCGCGCGTCTGGGCGGACCGGACGATGGAGACGGCCCAGTCGATCACCATGGGCCTGTACCCGATGTACCTCGTCGACGACGAGACCATCGCCGCCACCGACGCCTTCCTCGCGGGTGACCTGAACTCCGCCGTACGGCGACTGGTCGGCGAGGGCCGCGACGGCGTGCTGCGCGCTGCGCGTGCTCGCGCCAAGGACGCCACCAGCTAGCTCTCTCCGTTGAACGGCGGCTTGTGGGGGTGAATCCGGGCCGGATCACCCCCACAACCCGCCCCTCAACGACTGTGCACAGGGACGCCAGCCCATCGGCGGCCGTCCCCAGGTGTCGCTTGCCTGCTGTCGGAACGCTTCACCCTGCACTACCCAAGGTGCATGAACCCCGCGCCCACCAACCAGTCCGAAGCCTTCGCTGTGACCGCTGAGGGAACCGCGGATCTCACTCGGGAACAGACCCGCGCCGCCCGATTCGTCGCGCCATCACGCGGAGTCCGCTACCCGCTCACGACATCCGACGTCCGCCAAGCACGTGCCGCCGCCGCGCTGCTCGGATCACGGGTCGGAGCCGTCCTGTGCGGCACAAGCGCCGCCATGCATTTCGAACTCCCGGTTCCGCCCTGGATCGGACTTGCCCCCCTTGATTCCGACGCCGTCATCGCCGTGCCTTCGGGCGGGGCCCACCCGGACCGTCGCGGCGTCGTCGGGCGTCGCCTGGTCCTGCGTGAATGCGATGTGACCGTTCACGCTGGTCTTGCCACCACCACACCCGCTCGCACGTGGTTGGACTGCGCCGGAGTCATCCCCCTTGAGCATCTCGTCGCCATGGGCGATGTCATCCTCCGCCGCCAACTCGCAACGCCCGAAGAGCTCGCGGACATCGTCGCCTGGGCGCGCAGGCGTCGGGGGGTTATCAATGCACGTCGGGCCCTCCCCCTCCTTGACCCGGCTGCGGAGTCGCCCGGCGAGTCCCTGACACGCGCGCATCTCCTGCTGGGCGGCGTGCCGCGGCCAGTATGCAATCGCGACATCTACCACTGGGGAATCTGGATCGCACGGGTTGATCTGTGCTGGCTCGAGTACCGGGTGATCGTCGAGTACGACGGTGCCGTGCACCTCGAGGAGGGGCAGCGCCGCCGCGACGCCGCGCGCCGGAACCAACTGCAGGAAGCGGGCTGGCTGGTGATCACCTTCACGGCCGATGACATGCGCCAGCCGTGGCTCATGGTGGCGCAGGTCAAGCGCGCCCTCGCGTCCCGCACCCCTCGTTGAACGGCGGGTTGTGGGGGTGAATCTGGGCCGGAGCACCCCCACAGGCCGCCAGTCAACAGTCAGTTAGCGGGGCGGACGGTCTCGACG
>CAJAKT010000492.1 GCA_903940375.1 uncultured bacterium
AAACTCGGGTACACGTCCGTAGTGATGCGTGAGCAGATGGGTATCGCCGAGCCGAACTTCGGGCCGCTGACCGATGCGATGCTGCTGGCCGACGGGGCATCGGTGCCGACGGCAGCCAGACAGCCGAAAGTCGAGCCGGAGATCGCCCTCGTCCTCGGCCGGGATGTCCCTCATTCGGTGGACAGCGTCGGCATTCGGCAGTGTGTCGAGCGCGCACACGCTGCTCTTGAGATCGTCGACTCGGTTTGGTGTGACTACCGGTTCGGCTGGGCGGACAACACGGCAGACGGCTCGTCGGCGGCCTACGTCGTCCTCGGGCCGCAGTTGCCGTTCGACGGTGACGATGACCTCGCTGACCAGTCCGTTTCGCTCATGCGCAATGGCGAAGTGACCGGAACGGGGACGGGGTCCGATGCGATGGGCGGGCCCTTCAACGCCCTCGCGTGGCTGGCCGACCGGCTGATCGAACGGGGGGAGTCCCTGCGTGCTGGAGATGTCGTGATCACGGGTGGGCTCACCCGAGCGGTACCGTTGCAGGCTGGTGATGTGGTGGTTGGCCAGGTTGGCGGGCTCGTCGTTACGGCGCGGGGTCCGGCCAGAGTGTGATTCACTGTTGCTTCATTTCCCCGTCACTCCGGTAGACGGCACAGAGGACGGCATGGGGGCTACGTGGACGTCGGGGCCGACGATCAGGCCGCCCTGCGCGCTCGGCTGCAGGCGACCATCGACAGTTTCCTCGATCCGCACGTCTTCATCGAGGCGGTCCGCGACGAATCCGGGACCATCGTCGACTTCGTCTATCTGGATGCCAACGATGCCGCCTGCACGTACAACAGCCGCACCCGCCAGGAGATGATCGGCGCACGGCTGATGGAGATCCTGCCCGGCCACGCGGCGTCGGGGATCCTCGCCGACTATGCGCGGGTCGTCGAGACCGGTGAGCCGATCATTGTCGATGCGCTGCCCTACTTCAACGAGATCATCGGAGAGGAGCGGCAGTCGGATCTGCGCTGCATCCGCGTTGGCGAGCAGCTGAGCGTCACCTGGCGTGACGTCACCGACCGGGTCGCCGCCGCGGAGAGTGCGAGGCTCGACCGCGAGCGCCTCCAGGCGACCCTCGACTCGATGCTTGATCCGCATGTCTATCTCCAGGCGGTGCGTGATGGCGATGGTCGCATCATCGATTTCATCTACGAGGGCGCGAACGACGCGGCCTGCGCGTATAACGGGGTCGCGCGCGAGGAACTGCTTGGCAGGCGCCTGCTCGAGCTCCTGCCCGGCCAGGCAGCAGTCGGGTTGCTCGCCATCTATGCCGAGGTAGTCGACACCGGCCGGCCGGCCGTCATGGATGACTTCCTCTACCCGCTGGATGCCGACGGCGGTGAGATCTGGTTCGACATGCGGGTGACTCGCGTCGGCAATGGCCTGAGCGTCACCTGGCGCGATGTCACGGATCGGCATGAGTCCATGTCCGTGCTGGCCGACAGTGAGGCGCGGTACCGCATCCTCGCCGAGAATGCCTCGGACATCGTGGCGCACCTGCGGGGTGCATCGATCGTCTGGGTCTCGCCCGCAGTGACACGCCTTCTCGGCTGGGATCCGGACGAGCTGATCGGGTTGCTGGCCACGGACATCATTCATCCAGACGAGGTTCACGATCTTGTCGAGCAGATGTCGACGCGGTTGCCGTCCGAGCATTCGCGGATGCGATTTCGGCTGCGGGCTCGCAACGGCGCCTTCCACTGGTTTGACGTGCTGGGCGCACCGATGATCGGCGCTGACGGTGTCCAGGACGGCCGGGTCGCGGCCTTCCGGCTCGTTGATGACGAGGTAGCGGCGCAGGCGGCCCTTGAGCAGCGAGCACGTCAGGATGCGCTGACCGGCCTGGTGAACCGCCAGGAGATGTTCGAGCGTGTCGGCGCCCTGTTCCGTCGCTCGTCACGCACCGGCCGCGAGATCGCCATGGTCTTCTGCGATATCGATGATCTCAAGAGAGTGAACGACACGTTCGGGCATGCGGCGGGCGACGAGCTCCTGCGAATGGTGGCAACCCGGATGTCCACGTCCGTGCGGGGTGGCGATGTCGTCGCGCGCATCGGCGGGGACGAGATGCTCGTGGTGCTCGATGGCGTGCACGATCTCGAACAGGCCGCTGAGCTGGCCAACAAACTGCGTGCGGTCGTCGCCGAACCCGCTTTGATCGGCGAGCAGTGGCATCGGGTGACGATGAGCGTCGGCGTCACGCTTGCTGCCTCGGGTGAGGATGTTGATGCCGTCGTCGCGCGGGCTGATGAGGCGATGTACACCGCCAAGCATGGCGGACGTGATCGGGTCGTCGCCGTCTGACGCATCTCAGACGATGTTGACCTCGCCGCGGGAACCGCCGTCGACGAATCGCTCGACGCTGAGAGGGGCGACGTCGACGACGGGCTCCTGCCCGAGGTAGAGATCGCGGATGACCTCGCCGACGGCCGGACCCTGCAGGAAGCCATGGCCGGAGAAGCCGGTTGCGTAGAGGAACCGGGATACCTCGGCCGACTCGCCGATCAGCGCGTTGTGATCGGGTGTGACCTCGTACAGGCCCGACCACCGATGGGCGATGCCGACATCGAGGAGGGCGGGGCACCGGGTATCGATTGCTGACATCAGTTCGGCCAGCCACTCCTCGCTGTAGTCGAGACGGAAGCCGGGCTGCTCGCCGCGGTACGACATGCCGAGCAGGATCCCGGGACCCTCCCGATGCAGGTAGAACGTGGTCGACGCGTCGATGGTCATCGGCATGGACGTGGGCATGAGGGCCGCGAGCTCCTCGCTCAGGGACTCGGTGATGAGGATCTGCCGACGCAGGGGCGAGACCGGAAGGGATACGCCGGCGAAGTCGCCGATCTGCGCTGACCAGGGCCCGGCGGCACAGACGACGGTGGTTGTCCGAACCGTGCCCTGATCTGTCTGGACCGAGACGATGTCGTCGCCGCTGCGCTCGATGCCAGTAACGGTGACGCCGGTGCGGATGGCAGCGCCGTGCCGTCGCGCCCCGGTTGCGTAGCCGAGGACAACGGACTCCGGGCTGCAGTAGCC
>CAJAKT010000493.1 GCA_903940375.1 uncultured bacterium
CGCATCGACGGTGACGGTCACATCGGTGCCTGCGGCGGCTCCCGCCACGATCGAGCCGGCGAGTGCGGCCACCGCTGCGAGCCCAAGAACCAGGCTCAGTCCCCGACGGTGATGGAAGGCGAGCGGCAGCAGCAGCAGGACGACCGCCCACAGTGCCAGAGCGGTGTACGACACCCCCCACAGCAAGTCCAGCACGGATGGGAGCGCATCCATCAGCGCGGCGACGGATGTGTCGAGTCCCGTCGGCCCCGGCGCGACGACCGCTAGCCCGAGCAGGACGAGGACCGATCCGGCCAGCAGCAGGATGTCCGTCGGGCGCCTCTTCCGCCGGGCATCCGCCGACGACGACCACACCCGCACGAGGTCACGCCACCCGAAGCGTGCTGAGCCGCTCACGTCGCGTCACACCCCGCTTCCTGGTCCGGTCGTCGTGCGCACACATTACGGGCGGGGCGGCAGCCATCGTCGGCGGGTCGGTCGGCTGACAAATCAGTGTATGACATCTGAATACATGACATTTGGTACTAGCCTTCGACTGTCGGAGGGGAGCCGGAATGAGGAAGTGGTGGCCGCTGGTCGCGCTGGCGACGGCGCAATTCGTCATGGTCCTCGACCAGTCAGTCATGAACGTCTCGATCAGCACCCTCGTGGCCGACTTCGACACCACCGTCACCACGATCCAGGCCGTCATCACCCTCTACTGCCTGACCATGGCGATGTTCATGCTCACCGGCGGGAAGATCGGCGACATCATCGGCCGGCGCCGGGCATTCACCATCGGGCTCGTCATCTACGGCTGTGGGTCCCTGATCACCGCACTAGCCCCCACCGTCGCCGTCCTCGCCCTGGGCTGGTCGATCCTCTAGGGGCTGGGAGCCGCCCTCGTCATGCCCGCCCTCGTCGCGCTGATCGCCGGAAACTACGAGGGTAAGCAGAGGAACGTCGCCTACGCGGTCATTGGTGGCGTCGCCGGAGCGGGTATCGCCATCGGACCCATCCTCGGCGGCTGGGCCACCACCGAACTGTCCTGGCGCGTCGTATTCCTCGGCGAGGTCGTCCTGGTGCTGTTCATCCTGGCGATGACACGCCTCATCGGTGACGCCGCCCGACCCGGTCCCAAGCCTCGTCTGGACATCCTCGGGACCGCGCTCTCCGCGTCCGGGCTCGGACTCATCGTCCTGGGCGTTCTGCAGTCCAGCACCTGGGGCTGGGTCCAGCCCAAGGACTCCCCCATCGAGCCACTCGGATTCTCACTCACCCTGTTCGTGATCGCGTTCGGCGCCGTCCTCCTGTGGGCATTCACCGCGTGGCAGCGCCACCGCGAGGACACCGGTCGCGATCCGCTGGTGCACCTGAGCCTGGTCCGCATCCCGCCACTGCGTGCTGGGCTGATCGGCCTGCTGAGCCAGAACCTGATCCTGATGGGCGTCTTCTTCACCGTCCCGCTCTACCTGCAACTGGTCCTCGGATTCGACGCCCTCGAGACCGGCATCAAGATGCTCCCCGTGTCGATCACGATGTTCGTCGCCTCGGCGATCGGCGCCCGTCTGGCCGGCAAGTACTCCGTCCGCGCGGTGGTTCGCGCGGGGCTGTGGATCACGCTCGCCTCCGTCGTGGTCCTGCTTGCCACCATCAAGCCCGCCCTCGACGACAGCATGTTTGCGACATCGATGGCCGGACTCGGCATTGGCATGGGCCTGCTCGCATCACAACTCGGCAAGGTCGTGCAGGCCTCCGTCGATGCGTCCGGACGCGGTGAGGCCGGCGGTCTCCAGTTCACCGGCCAGCAACTCGGTTCGTCACTCGGCGTCGCTCTGATCGGTGCCGTCGTACTCTCGGGCCTCACCAGCAACTTCGTCGAGAACATCTCAACGGACGCGCGCATCAGCGCGCAGGTTTCCGAGCAGGTGAGCACGGCAGTCTCGTCGGGAATCGACTTCGTGTCGTCCGACCAGGTCGCGGCCGCCGCGACCGAGGCCGGCCTGGACGAGCCCACGACGACCGCCCTTGTCGAGAGCTACGAAGAGGCGCAACTCGAGGCGCTCAAGGCCGGGCTGCTGGGGGCGGCGCTGCTGGCGCTGCTGTCGCTGCCATTCACCCGTGAGTTGCCGCACGAACCGCAGCCCGACACGTCACAGGCCGTAGACGCAGGGGTCATCGTCTGAGTCTCGGCATACTTCGACTATGGCGGTACCCATTGCTGCGGACCAGCAGCGAGCCCGTCGCGCCAGTCCGACGGTCAGCTGGTTCGAGCTCTTCTACGACCTTGTGGTGGTTGCTGCCGTCAGCCTGACGAACGACGCCTTTCTCTCCGAGCCCAGCATCGACACCGCCCGGGCCGCCGTCCTCGGCATCATCTCGTTGTCGTGGGTGTGGTTCGTCACGACCCTGTTCAACAATGTCTACCCCGGCCAGGACATGGTCCGACGCCTCCTGATGCTCTGCCAGATGGCCCTCATCGTCGCGGCGGCGCTGGCTATCGACCACGTCGACGGGGTCAAGACCACGGCGGCCATGCTCTGCTACAGCGGGGCCCTCGTCGTGATCCTGCTGCTCATCGGCACGGACCGCATCGTCCATCACGATCGCGCGGGCGACTCATCCATCCGCTGGATGACCGTCATACCCATCGCAATCAGCGCAGCGCTGTGTGCGATCGGTGCGTTCGCAAGTCCCTACGCCGTGCCATGGATTCTCTCCCTGGCGCTGGTAGCCAGCATCGTGCCGATCATCGGATGGGAGTACCGCAACTGGGAGGGTGACGAGCGCCTGCGCCTCGGGCACCTTCGGGAGCGCCTCGGACTGTTCATCATCATCATCCTGGGCGAGGGCTTCGCCGCCCTTGTCGCCGAGCTTCGCCTTCTGCCAAGCATCCCCCGCAATGACGTCTTCGCCCTGACGTTCCTTGTCAGCTTCGCCCTGTGGTGGATCTACTTCGACGGCACCTTCTCCGACCGGCGGGATCTGGTTCGCATTCGCTGGCGGCTCTCGTTGCTCGGCCACCTGATGCTGATCTTCGGCATGGCCGGCACCCTCGACATCCTGGTACTCGTCACGGCCAAGCAGGAGGTGGAGTACGGGCCGCTCGTCCTGCCCTACTTCGCCGCGAGCATCGCCCTGGTCCTGCTCTCGTTCGCCCTGCTTCGGTTCTCCGTGCAGGGTCGCCTCGGAGCCGCAGGGACCATCCACCTCGTGTCGGGTCTGCTGATCCTGGCTGCGGGGCTGCTCCTGGCGCGCCAGCATTCCGATGCCCTCGAACCCTTGATCGGCGCGTGTGCCGTCATCGTCATCGTCAACGGCCTCATCGGCTCATGGATGGACCGCGAGGCCAGGGAGGGCGGGCTCTCAGCGCAGGTGGCGGCGCTCGTCCGCGGCTACGACGAGCCAGCCAACTAACCAACTAACCTCCGCCGAGTGGCCAGTAGTGGGGGTTCCCGCCGCCCGGAGAACCCCCACTACTGGCCACTCGGCGGGGTGAGTGGCGGGTCTCGGGGCTAGCCAGACCACTGCACATGGGCGTAATCTGCCGCCATCACCGTGCACCGGGGGGCGTCACGGAAGTCGGCCTCAGGGTCGGCTCTCCGCTGGTACACCACCAGCATCTGAATTGACGCAGGCCACTAGGACGAGGCATTGCCCGTCGCGCGCCAGGAACCTCAGGCGGGCTGCCGAAATGAGCCACGATGACTTCTGCCAACCGCGCCTACGAACGGCGACGTCCCCTCCCATCTCCCACCGCCCTGATGATCGGTCGCATCATCATCGTGAGCGGCCCGCTAGGACTCCTCATTGCACATCTTGCCGGGCTGGCCCGTACTGAACCGGATCAGCCGGCGCTGATCCGGCTGGCAGTGCCTCTGCTGCTCGGCTGGGCTGCCGTCCTGTTCCTCATCACGCGGTCCGTTGCCCCGATCCCCGCCTGGATCGGCCTGATCGCGATGACGGTCCAGCTCACGGCGACCCGCGGACTTGCTGACGGACCAGCCCTTCTGGCCGTCGAGTCGGTCGGCTTCATCGCGTTCGCCATCGCGTTATGGCGCGTGTGGTGGGTCCCGCGGATCCTGCCGATCATGATCGTCGCGTTCCCGGTCGTGGACGTCGTCACGCCATTGCACTCGAGGCCGATCGAGTTGACGATGTTCGCGATCCTCACTGCGGCCTCGCTTGTAGTCGCGAGACGACTGACCCTCGCCGGCACCGATGTGCCGAGGCGCACCGTGAGCGCACCCGACACGTGCTCGCCTTTCCGATCCTGTGCGCCAGGTCGCACGTGCTGCGCGCCAGCGCAGAGGGTGCCGCTGAGCCGTCAGGGAGTAACCCGCACGTTCATGTGACCGCAGCAGGTACGCGGCGTAGCGTTCGGCCATGACGAACCCGCCCCGCTACGGACCGGTCTTCTTCTGGGGCAACGCCGCGGCTGCCTGGTTCGGCGTACTTGTGTCCTTCACCCTGAACATCTCCGGGCACTACGTCGACCAGGTCGATGCCACCAAGCCGACGATCCTCGGAAACACCGCTGGCGGAATCGACACCCCGCTCGAACGCTTCCTCGACTGGATCACCTACTTCACGATCCTGAGCAACATCCTCGTTGCTGTCGTCGTCACGCTGCTGGCCGTCCGCCCGGGGCTATTCATCCGCCAGGACGGTGTCGGCGTCCTCTGGCGAACCCTGCGCCTCGACGGACTGCTGATGATCACGATCACCGGCATCGTCTACAACCTGCTCCTCGCCACGGGCGGCAAGTCCGGCTGGGACCTGGTCAGCAACACGATGCTCCACATGGTCACCCCGCTCGTGACTCTCATCGTGTGGATCATCGCGGGCCCACGTGGGCTCGTCACTGCCCGCGTCATCGGCCTGTCGCTCCTGCTGCCGCTTCTGTGGGCGGCGTTCGCCCTCATCCGCGGTGGCATCGTCGGCGCCTACCCCTACCCCTTCCTGGACGTGAGCAGCAACGGGCCGGCATCCGTGCTCACCTTCATCCTGGCGATCGTGATCGTGGCCGTCTGCCTCGCCTTCGTCCTGATGGGCATCGATGCCGCTCTTCGCGCCACGATGGGAATCAGCACCACATCCCAGGCATCGACAGCGCCCACGGAAGACTCGCTCACATGACCATTTCCCCCATTCGTACTGCAGTGATCACCGGCGGGGCCCGCGGTATCGGGGCCGCGACCGCGCGGCGCCTGGCCCGCGACGGCTTCGCCGTTGCCATCATCGATCTCGACGAGACGGCCTGCGCGCCCACCGTCGACGAGATCCGCGGATCGGGTGGACAAGCCCTGGCGGTTGCTGCGGATGTCTCCGTCGAGGCTGCC
>CAJAKT010000494.1 GCA_903940375.1 uncultured bacterium
AAGCCGGACAAGGGCGTCGCCTGCGCGTTCCACGAATCGAGTTAGGGTTGGCTACGTGACCGCAGCCGCCGATACCGCAGCTGTCCCGTTGGCGCGCCCAGCCGTCGAGCACCTCGGGTTCGGCCCGGATGCGGTCGACTACCAGGCCGCCTGGGACCTGCAGCGCAGTGTGCACGCCGACGTTGTCGCCGGACGCGCGGCCGACACGGTCCTGCTGCTCGAGCACCTGCCCGTCTACACCGCTGGCCGGCGCACGGAGCCCCTCGAGCGGCCGTTCGACGGCACGCCCGTCATCGACGTCGACCGCGGCGGCAAGATCACCTGGCACGGCCCTGGCCAGCTGGTCGGCTACCCGATCGTGCGCCTGCCCAGCCCGATGGACGTTGTCGCCCACGTGCGCCGCATCGAGACCATGCTGATCGACGTGTGCGCCGAGCTCGGGGTCACCTCCACCCAGGTCGATGGCCGAAGCGGCGTCTGGGTGCCCGCTGACGACCGCGGCCCCGATCGCAAGATCGCGGCCATCGGCATCCGCGTCAGCGAGGGGGTCACGATGCACGGCTTCGCCCTCAACTGCGACTGCGACCTCTCGTGGTTCGACCGCATCGTCCCGTGCGGCATCGTCGATGCCGAGGTGACGACCCTGTCGCGTGAGCTCGGCCGCGATGTCTCCGTGGCGGAGGCGCTGCCACTGGTCCAGAGCCGTCTTGGGATGATCGTCGCGTGGTGAACCCTGACGGACGCAAGCTGCTGCGCATCGAGGCCCGCAACGCCGCCGTTCCGATCGAGCGAAAGCCCGAGTGGATCCGCACCCGGCTGAAGACCGGACCCAAGTTCACCGAGATCGCGTCCCTGGTCAAGGCCGAGGGACTGCACACGGTGTGCCAGGAGGCCGGCTGTCCCAACATCTACGAGTGCTGGGAGGACCGCGAGGCCACCTTCCTCATCGGCGGCGAGCAGTGCACGCGACGGTGTGACTTCTGCCAGATCGACACGGGCAAGCCGGCGCCACTCGACCGCGACGAGCCGCGCCGGGTCGCCGAGTCGGTGCAGACGATGGGCCTGCACTACGCCACGGTCACGGGCGTCGCTCGCGACGACCTGCCCGACGAGGGCGCGTGGCTGTACGCCGAGACCGTCCGGCAGATCCGTACCCTCAACCCCGACACCGGTGTCGAGGTGCTCATCCCCGACTTCTCCGCAAACCCGAGTTGCTCGGCGAGGTGTTCGATGCCGAGCCTGCCGTGCTCGCCCACAACGTCGAGACCGTGCCGCGCCTGTTCACGCGGATCCGTCCGGCCTTCCGGTACGAGCGCAGCCTCGACGTCATCACGCAGGCACGTGCCGCCGGCCTCGTCACCAAGAGCAACCTCATCCTCGGCATGGGCGAGGAGATCGACGAGGTCCACCAGGCGCTGCACGACCTGCACACGGCCGGCTGCGACCTCGTCACGATCACCCAGTACCTGCGGCCCAGCCCGCGCCACCATCCGGTGGAGCGGTGGGTGCGCCCCGAGGAGTTCGTCGCCCTAGATGCCTACGC
>CAJAKT010000495.1 GCA_903940375.1 uncultured bacterium
GACGACGTCGACCGCGTCGCGATCGAGCGTGCGCTGGAGTACATGGCGCTCACCCCCGGCACGCCGTTGAAGCAGGTGCCCGTTGACATCGTGTTCGTCGGCTCCTGCACGAACGGCCGTATCGAGGATCTGCGTGCCGTGGCTGAGGTGCTGGATGGTCGGCGAGTCGCCGAGTCCGTTCGCATGCTGATCGTCCCCGGATCGGTCCGCGTGAAGATGCAGGCCGAGGCCGAGGGCCTGGATCAGGTGTTCATGGATGCCGGCGCGGAGTGGCGTGAGGCTGGCTGCTCGATGTGCCTGGCGATGAATCCCGACAAGCTCGCGCCGGGTGAGCGCAGTGCATCGACGTCGAACCGTAACTTCGAGGGCCGGCAGGGACCGGGCGGACGCACGCACCTCGTCTCGCCCGCTGTCGCTGCAGCGACCGCCGTCGTCGGCTGCCTGGCCGAGCCCGCCGACCTGACCCCCGTCGCCTGATCCGGATAGGAGACCACCATGCAGAAGTTCACCGTGCTGACCGGGACTGCCGTCCCGTTGCGCCGCAGCAATGTCGACACCGACCAGATCATCCCCGCGGAGTACCTGAAGCGGATCACCCGCCATGGCTTCGAGGACGGGCTGTTCGCCGCGTGGCGTCATGACCCGGAGTTCGTGCTCAACCGGGCGGAGTTCGAGGGCGCCTCGATCCTCATCGCCGGACCGGACTTCGGCACCGGCTCCTCCCGCGAGCATGCCGTCTGGGCGCTGCAGGACTACGGCTTCACCGTCGTCATCTCCTCGCGGTTCGCAGACATCTTCCGGGGCAACTCGGGCAAGGGCGGCCTGCTCACCGCGCAGGTGTCCCAGGACGTGGTCGAGCAGTTGTGGGAGGCGATCGAGGCCGATCCGTCACTGGATGTCACGGTCGACCTCGAGGCCCGCGAGATCCGCGCGGGATCCCTGGTCGCGGCCTTCGATGTCGACGACTACGTGCGCTGGCGGCTGATGGAGGGCCTGGACGATATCGGCATCACCCTGCAGAGCGCTGACGCGATCACGGAGTTCGAGTCCCGTCGCCCGGCCTACATGCCGACGACGACGACGGTGATCTAAGTCACTCGCGTAACATCCGTAACCGGAATCCTGTTGCAGGGCAACGAAAACACCGGCGTGGCGATTTCGTTCCCGCTTCGGCCCGGCATAGTGTTGGAGAACCGGCCGACCGGCCGGCAATGACACCCTCCGGAGGGGTTTTCCTGTGAACAAGGCTGAACTGATTGAGGCCATCACGGCTCAGTTTGACCACACCAAGACCGATGTGACCAAGATCGTCGAAGCTGTCTTCGATGAGACCAAGCGCGCCGTCTCCAAGGGCGAGAAGGTCGCCATCAGCGGCTTCGGCGTCTTCGAGTCGCAGGCCCGCAAGGCCCGCCTCGGTCGCAACCCGCGCACCGGCGAGACCGTGAAGATCAAGGCCACCAAGCTGCCCAAGTTCCGCCCGGGTGCGGAGTTCAAGGCAGTCGTGTCCGGCGCCAAGAAGGTCGCCGCGAAGCCCGCGCCGGCCAAGAAGGCCGTGGCCAAGAAGGCCCCCGCCAAGAAGGCTGCTCCCGCCAAGAAGGCCGTGGCCAAGAAGGCCCCCGCCAAGAAGGCTCCTGCCACGAAGGCTGCAGCCAAGCGGTAGTTCGTCCGCACCTCGTTCGAGGCCCCTCACCTTCTGGTGGGGGGCCTCGGCCGTTCTGTCCGGTGCTAGGGCAGACGAACGCCATCGGCGGTCAGCACGATGCGCTGGCCGGGGTGCAGATCGCGCAGCCCCGCGGCAGCCACCGGAGCCCACGCGACCTCGCCCCTGAGCCCGTCCTCGTCCACGATGTCGACGCGATCCTCGCTGCGGGCCAGCACGGTTACGAGGCGCTCGGCTGCGGGGGCGATCGCGGCCGAGGTGCAGGTGCCGACTCCCATCGCGATGGCGTCGGCCAGGGCGGCATCGGTATCGACATCGCGACGGGCAGCGGCCCAGTTTCCTGACATCTCAGGGTGTGCCGCCACCAGATCGACAGCGCCCGCCTCGTTGTGTGCGGTACGTGACGCCAGTCCGAAGCGGGGGTCGATGGCTGCGCCACCAGACGAGAGCCACATCGTGGTGCCGGTGCCGTCTGCATCGGCCAGGAAGCACGTCGGATATCCGCTCGCGGTGGTCAGGACGGAGGTGATGGCGGCAGCTGTCAGGGCCGGCAGATCCGATACGACGATCGCCACGCCGCCGGCGCCACCACGCTGCGCGGCCGCTGCTCGGGCCGCCGGATTGATACCCGGGTGGTCCGCATCGGACACCACCGTGCATCCCCGTGCGATGGCGACCGCAGCGACCCGCTCGTCGGACGTGGCAACGACCACCTCGGCCACGAGCGGGGAGGCGAGTGCCGCATTGAGGGTGTCCTGGTAGAAGGCGAAGGCAAGCTCGCTGGCGGCCGGGGATACCGCAGCCATCCGGGACTTCGCGGCCGACAGCCCCTTCACCGGGAGGACCACGGTCCAGGTCGGGGTGTCGGTCACCCCGTCATCCAACCGCATCACGGCGACCCGGCCGACGTGCGGGACGCCGTACCTGATGGCCCGAATCGGGCTACCCTCGCAGAGTCGGAGGGAGGCGGCATGGTCCACGCGCCACGCGTGCGTCGCAGGCAGCCACTGGGTTTCGCGTATCGCCTCGCGGTCTTCATCCTGTGGCCGATCATGCGCGTCATCGTGCGCTGGGACGTGACCGGCAATGAACGGCTGTGGGAGGCGGAGGGAGGCATCGTCGTCGCCCCGAACCACACCTCGTGGTTCGACCCGCCGGTGGTGGCCTTCGCCCTGTGGCAGTCCGACCGACCGCCTCGGTTCCTGGGCAAGGAGTCGGTGTTCCGGGTGCCGATCTTCGGCTGGATCATCACGCACGCCGGCCAGATCCCGGTCTACCGAGAGACGGCGGAGGCCCGCACGGCCATCCGTGATGCCCTGTCGGCCCTTGACCGCGGTGAGTGCGTGGTCGTCTACCCCGAGGGCACCATCACCCGAGACCCGCAGGTCTGGCCGATGTCCGCGAAGACGGGTGCGGTCCGCATCGCCCTGACATCTGGTCGACCACTCTTCCCGATGGTCCAGTGGGGGTCGCATCTGGTGATGGGCCCGTACAAGAAGGAGCTGCGGGTCCTGCCGCGCAAGACCGTCCACATTGTCGTCGGCGATGCCGTCGACCTGAGCGACCTCGCGGATCGACCCCTGGATGCGGCGACGCTGGCGATTGCGAGTGATCGGCTCATGGATGCGATCACCGCCATGGAGGCCCAGGTGCGTGGCGAGACACCGCCGCCGGTTCGGCACGTCTACCGCAAGGAGCCGCCGCCCTCGACCGGAGCTCCGGACCAGGGGGAGTCATGACCACCCGGCGCCGTGCACACGCCACAATGGGCCCTCGCACGTTCCGGACGCAGAGGAGGCACCCCTGATGGCACGCGTGGCGATCATGGGCAGTGGCTCATGGGGGACGGCGTTCGGCATGGTGCTGGCCGATGCCGGCAGCGATGTGGTCATCTGGGGGCGTGATGCGACCGTCACGGCCGATATCAACGACAACCACCGCAACGATGCCTACCACCCCGGCATCCTGCTGCCCGATCGCATCTCCGCGACGACACGTGCGCAGGAGGCGACGAGCGGAGCATCGCTGGTGGTCCTCGCCGTGCCCGCTCAGGTCCTGCGCGACAACCTCGGCAGCTGGGGTGCATCCATCGACCCGGATGCGGTGCTGGTCAGCCTGATGAAGGGCATCGAACTCGGGACCAGCAAGCGGATGAGCCAGGTGATCATCGAGGCGGCGGGTGTCGATGCGGGCCGCGTGGCCGTCGTGTCCGGACCGAACCTGGCCCGCGAGATCGCTGAGCGCCAGCCTGCCGCGACCACGGTGGCCTGTGCTGATGAGGGCAGCGCCCGTCGGCTGCAGGATGCCTGCACGAACGACTACTTCCGGCCCTACTGGACGACGGATGTCGTCGGCACGGAGATCGGCGGCGCCGTCAAGAACGTCATCGCCCTCGCCAACGGCATGGCCGTCGGCATGGGGCTGGGAGAGAACTCGCAGGCATCCCTCATCACCCGCGGCCTGGCGGAGATGGCCCGGCTCGGGGTGGCACTCGGTGCCGATCCGCTGACCTTCCAGGGGCTTGCCGGCGTCGGCGACCTCGTGGCGACCTGCCAGTCGCCCCTCTCGCGCAACCGCACGTTCGGGCAGAACCTGGGGCAGGGCCTGTCGGTTGCGGAGACGATCGCCGTGACCAAGCAGACCTGCGAGGGGTTCAAGAGCTGCGAACCGATTCTGGCACTGGCCCGCGAGCATGGTGTCGACATGCCCATCACTGAGCAGGTGGTCGAGGTCGTGCACCATGGCCGATCCCCGCGCATGATGGCATCGTCGTTCATGTCGCGAGACACCAAGGGCGAAGGCCTGATCGACGACTGACGACTAGGTGGTCGTCCGGAGAGCCTGGTCGAGGTCGGCCCACAGGTCCTCGAGCCCCTCGATGCCGAAGGACAGGCGCACCAGCGACTCCGGCACGGTTGCGCTCTCCAGTGGCCAGCGTCGGCGCCGCTCCAGGAGCGACTCGACTCCGCCGAGGCTCGTCGCATACGTCCAGACCTGCACGGAGCCGCACAGTGTGTCGGCGGCCGCGATCCCGCCCACGAGCTCGATGGCGGCCATGGTGCCGAAGCCGGGGTACCGGACCCGGCTGACCGCAGGATGCTCTGCCAGGCGGGCCGCGATAGCGCTGGCGTTGGACTGCGCCCGCTCGACGCGCAGTGCGAGAGTCCGGATCCCGCGCAGCGCCAGGTAGCAGTCGAAGGCGCCTGGCGCTGCGCCCAGCAGGACTCGCCTGATGCGCAGTTCCTCTGCCAGATCGGCGTCGCGGGCCACCAGTGCACCCATGAGCAGGTCCGAGTGCCCGCCAAGCGCCTTAGTGACGCTGTGCATGACGATGTCGGCGCCGAGGTCGAGGGGAGTCTGCAGGATCGGGGTGGCGAACGTGTTGTCGACAAGAACCTGCGCCCCGGCGGCGTGTGCGGCGGCGATGCAGGCAGGCAGATCAGCAACCTGCAGCATCGGGTTCGTCGGTGACTCAAGCCACAGCAGATGGGCGCCCGTGCACGCGGCAGCGATGGCTGCCGTGTCGTCGGCCTCGATGATCCGCAGCTCGATCCGACCGATCGCCGCGAGCTCGCGCAGGCGAACGGCGACGCCCGTGTATGCCGCACTCGGTGCGACGACGACAGCGCCCATCGGCACCAGGTCCATGGCTGCATTCGCTGCTGCCATGCCCGATGAGAAGGCCACTGCCGTGCCGTGCTCGAGCGCCCCGATCGCAGCCTCTAGTGCCGAGGTGGTGGGGGCCTGCTCGCGCGCGTACTCGACATCGCCGCCGGCATGGAAGGCAGACGAGGGCACGATCGGCGCGTTCAGCGGCTGGCCCGGAAGGACGGGCGGTCGGCCCGCGCTGACGACGACGGTCTCGACCGACAGGGGGCGCTCAGGGGACGGGGTCGATGGCACAGGGCGACCCTAGCCGTCGCTGGCTCGCCTGCGGGGTACGGTCGTGCCGTGAACCGAACTCGCGTGGCCGTCCTGATCGGCGGTCGTAGCAGCGAGCACTCGATCTCGTGCATCAGCGGGCAGTCCATCGTGGCCGCTCTGGATCGGTCGCGGTACGTGGTCACGGTGGTCGGCATCGCGCGCGACGGGCGCTGGGTGCGCGATCCCGATGGTGGCCTCGGCATCCTCACTCAGGTCGGCTCCCTGCCGGAGGTGTCCGCCGATGCTCCGTCCGCCGATCTGGCATCGTGCCTTGACGTCGACGTGGTGTTCCCGGTGCTGCATGGGCCGTGGGGCGAGGACGGCACGATTCAGGGCCTGCTCGAGACCTTCGGCGTGCCGTACGTCGGCTCGGGGGTGCTGTCCTCGGCGGTGTCGATGGACAAGGGGTTCATGAAGGCGGCCTTCGCGCATGCGGGCCTCGACGGCGGGCGCTACGTCGTGGTTTCCGATCGGCGGTGGCGTCGGGACCCGTCGGCGGTCCTCGCCGAGATTGCCGACCTGGGCCTGCCGGTCTTCGTCAAGCCAGCGCGCGCTGGCTCGTCACTGGGGATCGTCAAGGTGCACGCGGCTGGCGACATGACGTCGGCCATTGAGGGTGCGCGCAAGCACGATCCGCGCATCATCGTCGAGGCAGCGGTGAGTGATGCTCGCGAGATCGAATGCGGAGTGCTCGTCGATGTCGACGGCGTGCCGCGCGCGAGTCGCTGCGCCGAGATCATCGTCAACGAACGGCACGAGTTCTACGACTTCGAGGCCAAGTACCTCGATGACTCGGCGACGCTCGTGGTGCCCGCCGACCTTCCGGCGGACGTCGAGGACGCAGTGCGAGAGCTCGCTGTCCGGGCATTCGAGGCCCTCGACTGCGAGGGCCTTGCCCGAGCGGACTTCTTCGTTCGTGCCGATGGCTCGGTGGTCATCAACGAGGTCAACACGATGCCGGGCTTCACGTCGATCTCGATGTACCCGCGCATGTGGGCTGCCACCGGCGTCGACTACCCCGAACTCGTCGACCAGCTTGTCGCTGATGCGCTGCGCAAGGGCACCGGCCTGCACTGAGGCCGCGATCGAGTCAGATGTTGATGACAGGGCAGGTCAGCGTGCGGGTGATACCGGGCACCGCCTGAATCTGAGCCACCACCAGGGTGCCCAGTTCATCGATGGTGCGGGCCTGCGCGCGGACGATCACGTCGTAGGGGCCGGTGACATCCTCGGCGAGGGTGACCCCGTCGATATCCCGAATCGCCCGCACGACGGTGGCGGCCTTGCCGACCTCCGTCTGGATCAGCACGTACGCCTGGACCGACATGCCTGCGAGACTAACGCCCATGAGCAGTGACAGCGGTGGAACGCTTCAGGATGTCGGCGAGTTCGGATTGATCGCCCGCATCACCGGAGGGGACAACGGGACGGGTCCGGGGGTCCTCATCGGTCCGGGCGACGACACGGCCGTGGTCCTGTCGCCAGACGGCCGCGTCGCGGTGACATGTGACCTGCTCATCGAAGGCCGGCACTTCCGGCGGGACTGGTCCACTCCTATCGATATCGGCCGCAAGGCGGCGGCTGCCTCGCTCGCGGACGTGGCGGCGATGGGCGGCGTGGCGACGAGCCTGGTCGTCGGGCTCGGGGCGCC
>CAJAKT010000496.1 GCA_903940375.1 uncultured bacterium
AGCCCGACATCACCCGGGCCAAGGCGACCCTCGGCTGGGAGCCCACGATCCCGCTGGCCGAGGGCCTGGCCCGCACGATCGACTACTTCCGCACCGCGCTGGCCTGAGCCCCGCGCCACATGCTCATCCTGTCCGGCACCCTGCTGGTGCTGCTGTGCTGGAGTGTCGCTGCAGTGGCCGTCGTGTCACTTGGGCTGCTGCCCGCACTCGCAACCGACCGTAGGGGCGCGCGACCTGCGGTCATGGGTTCCGCGTTGTGGTGGGGATTGGCCATCCTGGCTGTTGCCGTCAGCGTCATCGGGGCCGCGGTCCCGCTGCGCAGTACTGGCGCCGAACTTGCCGTCCTGGCTCTCGTCCTCCTTCTCGGGATACCCGGCTGGCTGCTGCTGCGTCGCCGCAGCCCAGGGACCGTGCGCATCGCCGGGTCATGGCGGTGGGTGGTCGGGGTGCTGGCCGCAGCCCAGGTGTATCTCGCCATCGCCGCACTCGGCCCGGTCACCGGCTACGACACCGGCCTGTACCACCTCGGTGCGATCGCCTATGCCGGTGACTTCGCGACGATGCCGGGCCTGGCAAACCTCTACGGCCCGCTCGGCTACGCCACGGCCCAGTTCCCGCTGGGTGCCGTGCTGGGCAACAGCCCGCTGGGCTCAGAGGGCTTCCGCCTGCTGAACGGCCTGCTGATGGGCCTGGCCGCCCTCGACCTGATCCTGCGCCTGCGTTGCCCACCCACGGTCGGCCGGTACGTGCTGCTTGTCGGCATCACTGCAGCCTGGGTGCCGATGCTGGCGATGAGCGACTTCTGGGTCACAAGTCCCTCCCAGGACTCGGCTGTCCTCGTTCTGACTGTCGTGGCCACGGCCTACCTGGCCGATGCGGTCGCCGGAGGCCGGCACTGGGTGCGCGATGCCTCGACGGCTGGCGCCCTAGCGGTGCTGCTGGTCTCGATTCGAAGCACGATGATTGTCTTCGGGCTGGTCGCCCTCGGGGTAGTGGTGCTCGTCGCCGTCCGGCGTCGCCAAATCGCTCCCCGTGCCCGACTCGTTCTCTCTGCGAGCCTGCTCGCCGGCCTTGCCCTGGTGGCGGCCTTCGCGACCCTGCTGCGCGACTACCTGCTCAGCGGCTGGGTGCAGTTCCCGCTGTCCGTGCACGCCTTCGACGTGCCGTGGCTGACGCCTGATCCGACTCCGCTGCGCGAGGCCACGTTGGGCTTCCATCGCAACCGTGCGGACATCTGGCACTCGGTGACCGGCTGGGACTGGGTCGGGCCATGGTTCGGTCGTCTCCCGAGCCAGTGGGAGTCATTCCAGCTCGCCGCCATGGTGCTCGCTGTGGTGGTGCTTGTCTGGCTGGCAGCGCGCGCGGCGCGCGGAGGCTTCCGATGGCGGTCGCTGGCGCTGACGATGCTGCCAAGTGCCGTCGCATCTGCCGTGTGGTGGCTGGCGACGCCGCCGTCCTTCCGGTTCGCGTGGGGACCGCTCTTCACGCTGTTCGCCATTCCGATCGGCTGGTCGCTCTGGCACCTCGCACGCGGGACGACGCCTGCGGGAGTTACCTGGCGCCGACTCTCCGTCGCAGGGCTGGCCGTCCCGATCATCGCCGTGCTGGCCGTGGGCTTCTCGATCCGATTGGACTGGAGCTCGATCGACGTGGAGAAGCGGGGCTGGGGTGTCCCGTACGCCGTTGCCGCGATCCCGAAGGCAGAGGTGGAATCGGTCGTGCTGCCTGGCGGGCTTGGGGTCGAGATGCCGGTGGTCGCGGATCAGTGCTGGGCGACATACCCGATGTGCACTCCACAGCCGGTGGAGACGCTCCGCATGCGCGGGTCGTCACTCGGTGAGGGATTCACGCACTAGCGGATGGTTTCGGTGTCCCGGAGCGTGATCGGTATCGTGGGCGCACGCCGAGGCCGGCCAGCGGCACGTCCAGTGCAAGGAATGTGATGGGATCACCGAAGTTCTACGTGGCGTCGCCCTTGGGCGACCGCACGGCAGGACCGGAGGCCCTGACCCAATTGGTCGATGCGATCCGCCGCCGGGGTGTTGAGGCGTACCTGGTGCCGATGCACAACTTCCGTGGACGTCGGAATGACCCTGAATACGACATCTACGACTTTGGCGTCGTCGACCGCATCCCCAAGTCGGACGACGCTCACTTCGTCATGACTGAGGTGAGCCCCATCGAGTCGTGGCGCGAGCTCCGGACGGTGCCCAAGGAGCGCACGTGGGTGGCATGGCTCAGCATCAACTTCTCGCCCGATCCACGTGCGCGGTACTTCCGTCCGAGCGAAGGCTGCTGTCCGACCTTCCCGCCCGAGGCCTATGCGGAAGGGGCGTTCCTGCCGTACGAACCGGTAGCGGCTGACTATGACCTTCCGGTGGGTGCGGACCATGGTCCGTTCGGGACAACGCGTGAGGCGGTCGCGCGGGTTGGTGGGTGGCGTCACGTCAAGGCGGCGGCGATCGAAGATGTCTCCATCCGCTTCGCGCGGCATGTCTCGAACACGTACCCGAACTTCATCACGCAGTCGTACTACGGCCAAGGCTTCCTGCGGACGGTTCTCGGCCGCGACTCGCACCTCATCACGGACCCGATTCGGATCATTGACGTCGAGCCACAGGACCGGCAGCGTGACCTGGTCGTCTACAACGGAGCCAAGGGCAGGTGGATGATCCCCCACCTGATCGAGCGCATGCCGGATGTGACCTTCGTACCGCTCGAGAACATGTCCTACCGCGAGGTCGTGGAGACGGTCGGCAGGGCGGCCCTGTACGTGGAACTCGGGAACCTTCCCGGGCGCGACCGCATGCCGCGCGAGGCGGCACACCTCGGCACGCCCGTCGTCTTCATCGCCCGTGGCTCGGCCTACTGCTGGGCGGATGCGCCGGTGCCCCCGACCTACCGCGTCCCGATGCAGGAGGGCTGGGCCGATCTGATGGCACCCGTGATTCGAGGAGTCCTTGCCGATCCGGCCGGGGCGCGAGCCGATCAGGAGTCGTACCGTGAGTGGGTGGCTGGCGAACCGGAGCGGTATGAGACAGCTATCGATGCCTGGCTTGCGGAGGCATTGACCCGATGACCGATCCGCGCATCCTCATCATCGTGCCGACCCTCGGCACGCGCCTCGCGCTGCTCGATCAGTGTCTGGGGTCCATCGCTGGCCAGCAGGTCCCCGTGACGATCGTTGTGGTCGCACCGGAGGGCAAGCCCGGGCTGGCGGACCTGATCAGTCGGCATGGCGCAGTCCTGGCTCCTGATCCCGGGAGCCTCGCTGGCGCCATCAATGTCGGGGCGGCGACGGCACAGGCACACCACGAGTTCGTGAACTGGATCGGTGACGACGATCTGCTCGAGCCGGGCTCCCTGTTGGCCACGGTCGCTGCCCTGGATGCGGATCCCGCGGCCGTCCTGTCGTACGGAGCCTGCCGCTATATCGACGAGGTCGGCAGCGAGCTGTGGGTCAGTCGGGCGGGCAAGTGGGCGCCGCGCATCCTCAAGTGGGGGCCCGACCTCATCCCCCAGCCGGGGATGCTGGTCCGTCGATCGGCGTGGGATGCCGTCGGTGGGCTGGATGAGTCGTTCCGATTCGCCTTCGATCTGGATCTGCTGCTCAAGATCCAGCCGCTAGGCAGGTTCATCGATGTGAATCGCATCGTGTCGTCCTTCCGCTGGCATGGCGATTCCCTGACGGTCGGTGACCGAACGACGTCGCTTCGGGAGTCGGAAATCGCGCGGCGCCGTGCACTCTCGCCGTTAGCGCGCAGGCTGGCATGGTCCTGGGAAGGTCCCGTGCGGGTAG
>CAJAKT010000497.1 GCA_903940375.1 uncultured bacterium
CTCGTACCACTCGGCATCCCAGCGGTGACCGTTCAAGCGCAGATTCGCAAGCTCCGGATCGTCCGGGCGGTCCTGGTCCCGCGCCGTCGGCAGGCCGATGCCGCGCCAGTCCGCCGCGCGCAGTTCGGTGCAGGACTCGAATCGCACCGGTCCGCTGGAGAGCTTGGTGAGCAGACCCGTGGGCTCGTAGCTCTTGATCGACACCCAGTTGGCCGGCGTGGGTTTCGTGGCACCGCCGCGCAGATCGCCATTGCACTCCCAGAGCACGCCGGTTCCCACTGTCCAGGCTTTCCCTTGTTGATTCATGTGGAACTGCGCGAAGGCTGGTGTCGCCGCGGTTCGCACGATGGTGTTGTAGGCGTACTTCCCATCGACGATGATCTTGTAGACGTTTGGCTTCTTGGCGAACTGCTCGCGGGCGTAGAACAGCTGCTGAGCGAAGTCGGGATCGCCAGACGCCCAGGCCGCGTCCGCCTTCCTGGACTCCGACATCGTCAGCGGCGCATCTGGCATCCGTACCGGGATCCGGCACGGCTCGTTGTAGGTGAGATAGGTGACGTTCTGGCCGAACGCTCCCGATCCAGGTGACTGGTCGCTGACCTGATACATCCAGAATTCCTGCCCGTCGAGCTCGACCTTGCGGTACCTGCTGCCGAAGTCCGCCCACCACGCCGAGCCCTCGGCCGACGGAATCGCCAGGGGGTACGCCTGCCGCAGTCTCTGCCACTTGGCGCCAGATTGGTCGATCGATGACCGTACGAGTGCCAAGGTGTTGTAGGTCGGGAAGACGAACTGCGGATTGCCTGTCGGCGTCTGAGTCGCACCGGACACATGCTCGATGCGGTAGACCTTGCCGTCGCTTCCCATCACGAAGCCAACCCGACTGGGTGGTGAACCCTCATCCGACAGCGCATCCTTCGGATTAGGTGCATCGACTCCCAAGAGCGGGAGCGGGACGGTGTAGGTATCCAGTTGCTTCTTCAGCGACCACTGCCGCTGCTGCGGCGTACCGTCCTGGGCCAGACTCACCAAGGTGTTGGCCATGTCGAGTTGGCTGTCGTGACTGGCAGTCGATTGCCCGGGTCGGTTGGCGCGAATGGTGAGCGCGGCGATGATCGGGCTCATCAATGACGCCTGGCCATTCACGTAGTACTCGGTCCAGTTGTTCATCTCTGTGAGGGAGGTCGCTGGTACGAACGTCGGCATCCTGCCGGTGGTGCCGTTCTGCTGGGAGATCAACCCAGCGTTCACCCAGTCGAAGGTCTCCTCGAGCAGGCCGTCCTTCATGCGCATGGCCTGATTGCCCGCGATATTCCCCTGCAGCGCTGTTGCCGCCGTGTTGAGATTGCTGAGCTCGAATCCACCCTTCCCACCGAACTGGTAGAGGCTGGCGAAGTACAGCCGCGCCAACGGGCCTGACCGGTTCATCTGGTCGGTGAGCGGGCCGCTGGAACCGTCATACAGGTTGTCGATGGTCTTCATCTCGTAGGGCTTCGGGTTGTCACCGTTCAAATCGGTGAGCAGACAGGTTCGGGGAGCCCCTCGTGCGATTGTGGGATCGTTGAACTGAGCCAGGCAGTTGGTGAACTCCTGCTGCTTCAGCATGGCGATCGATGCAAGATCGAGTTCCTTGCTGACACTTCGGTACTGACTGAGCATCGCCTGGTACTTCTGCTCTTCGAATATCGTGTTCATCGCCTGTTGCAGGGCTTGCTGGTTCGCCTCCATCTGCTTGCGAAGAGCGGCGATGTCTTTGGTGATCGCGCTGAGATCAGGCCCACCAGCGTCCCAGCAGCTTCCGGTCTTGGGCACGTTCTTGGTGCAGTCTGAAGTCAGCCTGCCCATCGTCAGTGCGAAGCTGATGACAGCCATGACCGCCAGCGGATTCCCTGGGAGCTCGGCAGTGGTCACGTCGGGGTCACTCTCGGACGTGAAGGTGCACGTGCCGATGGAACCCACCGCGCACTCATGACCATCGACCCAGGTTGCCCCAGACAGGTCGGCGCCGGTGAGGTTGGTCGATGAATCAACCTTCGCCTGGAGCAGCGAGGTGTTGCGCAGCAGGGCCCCGGTGAGGTCGGTGCCGTTGAGGTTCGCGCCGAAGAGGTCGGCACCGGTCAGGTCGGCATCGACCAGTCGTGCATCCGTGAAGTCCGCCTGGGTGCCCATGACCGAGCGGAACGACCCGCCGGTGAAGTCACTGCCGGTGAAGTCCGTCTTCATGAGGGAGGCCGACGACACGTTGATCCCCTGACCACGGGCTCGTCGCATGGATGCCTGCGTGAAATGCGTATTCGTGAAATCAGCAGACGAGACGTTCGCCTCATCCAACGTCACCTGATGCAGGGATGCGCCCATCAGGTCGGCTGCCGAGAAGTCCGCGCCGGTGGCGTCGGCATGATCCAGCAGAACCGACGTGAGATTCGCGCCAGACAGGTCCACACCCTTCAGGTCCTGTCCCGAGAGGTCCGCTCCCGCGCATTGGGCGGCAGGGCCGATCGTGCAGGTCGGAGGCTCATCCGCCACAGCGCTGCTGGCCTGAAGCGGTGCCCCGAAGGCCAGCGCTATGGCGAGCACGCCGATGCCGACCGCACTTGATGATGATCTGCCCATGACAGCGCCCCTCCCCAACATGAATACTCAACGCTTGGGTGAATTTCAGGATAGGTGGCGGCGGGCGTTGATGGGTTGTCACAGTTTTTGCACTGTGGCCCCGGCAGGATTCGAACCTGCGACACAAGGTTTAGGAAACCTCTGCTCTATCCCCTGAGCTACGGAGCCGCTGGGCCAGCGGACTGGCCCGGGACATGATCCCACGACGGACGGCACGCTAGCGTGCGGCCGTGACCCCCGAGGACGCGGTGCTGGCCGCATGCGACGCAGCCCTGGATGAGCGAGACATCGTCACCGATCCCGACATCCTCGGCTCCTATGTCCGGGATCGCTCAACGGGGTCCGTGGCAGGGGAGCCCTTCGCGGTCGTCTTCCCGCGGACGACCGAGCAGGTGTCGGCGATCATGACGGCTGCGCATGCCAACCGGGTGCCCGTGGTGCCGCGTGGTGCGGGCTCAGGTCTGTCTGGCGGCAGCAATGCGATCGACGGCTCGCTTGTCGTGTGCCTGGAGCGCATGACTGACGTCCTTGAGGTCAACTCGACCGACGGCTACGTCGAGACACAGCCGGGGATCATGAACACCGAACTCCGCGACCACGTCAAGGAGAGCGGGCTCTGGTACGCGCCGGATCCGGCGAGCAAGGACTTCTGCTCGATCGGCGGCAACGTGAACACGAACGCCGGTGGCCTGTGCTGCGTGAAGTACGGGGTGACGCGCGATGCGGTCATCGGACTCGAGGTGGTGCTTGCCGACGGCCGCATCACGCGGCTGGGCCGTCGAACGATCAAGGGCGTCGCGGGATACGACCTGACGGGAATGATGGTCGGCAGCGAAGGGACGCTCGGCATCGTCACGATGGCGCGATTGCGCCTGCGGCCCCTGCCGCCGCCGGCGACAACGGCTGTTGCGGTCTTCGATGATGTCGCCAGTGCCGGGCGTGCGAGTGCCGCGATCATGGCTGAGCTCACGCCGAGCATGCTCGAGCTGATGGACCAGCAGACGATCCAGGTGGTCGAGGCGTGGCGGCCGATGGGACTGGACGTCAACGCGGGCGCGCTGCTCGTCGCGCAGACCGACGCCGGGCACGGAGCCGCGCTCGCGGACGCGGACCGACTCATCGAGATCTGCGAGCAGTTCGGTGCGCGTGAGGGCTATCGATCGGAGGACGAGGAGGAGTCGGAGATGCTCCTCGGCGCTCGCCGGATGGCGATCCTCGCGATTGAGGATCTGGGCGACTGGCTGCTGGACGACATTGCCGTGCCGCGATCGAGTCTCGCTGATGCGATGGTCCGGATCCAGGACATCGCGCAGCGTCATGACGTCAAGATCTGCACGTTCGGACACGCGGGCGACGGCAACCTGCACCCGACGATCGTCACGGAGCGCGGCGACGAGGCGGCCGGTGCACGTGCGCTCCTCGCCTTCGACGACATCCTCGATGTCGCACTGTCGCTGGGCGGGACGGTGACGGGTGAGCACGGTGTCGGCAACCTCAAGCAGCGGGCCCTCGGCCGGGAGATAGACGCGGTGGCGGCCGACCTGCACACCCGGGTGAAGCACGCCTGGGATCCGGAGAACATCCTGAACCCGGGCAAGTCGCTGCCGCGCTGGTAAGTGACGGCCCTGTCCCCAAATCGGGTGGATTGCGCCGGATGTGCCCCCTCCGGCGCTAGCGTTCTGCCATGCCACGATTCCTGATGGGCTGGATCCTGGGCCTCGGCGGAAACGCCATCGGCCTGATCCTTGCCGCACTGCTCCTCGGTGACCAGTTCCAGATCGACGGATTCGTTCCGTTCCTGATCAGCCTGGTCGTTTTCGCGATCCTCAGCGGCCTGTTCACCTGGCTGGTGCTCAAGTTCCTGATTCGCAACGCCGGTTCGATCGTCGCCCTCACCGGCCTCATCTCCACCTTCCTGGCCCTGTTCATCACCTCGCTCCTGACCAGCGGCCTGGACATCAACGGCTGGGGCTGGGTGTGGGGAACGCTCATCGTCTGGGTCCTCGGAATGTTCATCTGGCTGCTGCCAGGACCCTGGCGTGCGCATCGCAAGGAGGTCGCACGCTAGTTTGACCAGCGATGCGAATCATCGACTGGCTTCGTCCGGCTTTCAGCGGGGCTGAGCACATCCCGATTGACCGACCCGTGCTGGGCATGCGCGGGCCGGTCTGGACGATGGCCCTGATCACCGCGACCAAGAGCATCGGCCTGCTGGCGGTCGTGCTTTCACCAGTCCACGAGCCCCCTGTGGTGCCCGCTCAGGACTTCGCCTGCGTGACCCTTCTGCTGATCACGCTCTTCCTCGCTAACCCGTGGTGGCAGGTTCCGACGTGGTTCCTGCACTTCTGCGTGACGTTCGGCGCGGTGCTGATCGCCATCCTGCTGATCCAGGCGAAGACGCCGGGCACACTGGTGGGGAACGCGCTGTCCGTCGTGGCGTACGCGGCCTATGCGGCCATCTGGTTCCCGCTGGGTCAGGCGATCGAGCACATCGTGATCCTGATCGGGGCGGCTGCGATCGGGATGTTCGTAGCGAATCCGATCGATGCGGCCGTCTCCGTCTGGGTCCCGACAGCCGAGTCGGCCGTCCTGCTCGCTGGCGTCATCTACCTGCTGGTGCGCCGCATCCACTCGCTCGCGACGCGCGATCCGTTGACCCGAACGCTCAACCGGGCCGGGCTGCAGGCCACCGTGGACCACCGTGCGGCCCAGGACGGTCGTGAGGTGGAGTGCTCGCTCGCCGTCATCGACCTGGACGACTTCAAGGCGCTGAACGACTCGCAGGGTCACGCTGCCGGTGATGCCATGCTGGCATCGGTTGCCGAGACGATGCGGAACGCGCTGCGCGCCGGCGACATCATCGCGCGGAGCGGCGGGGACGAGTTCCTGATCGTCCTCGCTTTGCCAACAGAGGAAGCGGCCCTGGTGCTGCAGCGCATAGTCGGAGAACTCCCTATCGGCGCGTCGTACGGCGTTGCTTCGCTGCGAGACTTCCGCAGGTTCGAAGAGGCGGTTGCTGTCGCAGACGCCGCTATGTATGTGGACAAGGCGCGCAAGGAACGGCACGGGCCGAAGCGGCTGGGGTGAGCCGTGAGTCAGCTGTCGGTGTCTGACGGCGCGACGTAGCGGCTGAGGAAGGCCGACTCCTGCGCCAGCCTGCGCAGAGATCCGATCAGCCGCTCGGCGAGCACGGTGCCGAGCACCACCTGCTCGACGAGCACATCGCGCGGGACATCGTGTGGAAGTTCCGCGACTTCGGCGGCGGCGAGCTGATCGATGGCATCCGCATAGGGGGCGAGGCCGGCGACCAGCGCGGCATCGGACGGGTCCTGGCCGGGAGAGAGCTGCGCCATCGCGCGGACGATGCCAGCCAGTTCGACTCGGGCGGGACTGTCGGGGGTGACGGTCCACCCTCTGCTGGCCAGGAAGCGGTCAACCTGCGTGAGCGCGGCCGGATCGATGTCCGTGTCGGGCACCCGAGCGAGGGCGCCATGGGCGGCGCCGACCACCTCGTCGATTGACGCATCCGGGTCGTCGACGACGGTCAGGATGGCGCGCGCCTCCTGGGTAGTCAGCCCGCCGATGTCGACCAGTGCGCGGATGAGGCGCAGGCGTCGGACGTGGACATCGTCGTACTGAGCCTGATTGCGGGCGGTCGGCTCGCCCTTCGGAAGCAGGCCCTCCCGCAGGTACCACTTGATCGTGGCGGGGGGCACCTCAGTGGCGCGGCTCAGTTCCGCGAGTCTCATATCCGCAGCCTACGCATATGGTGAGCGGATAGTGTTACTCTCCATAAGGAGGCAGAGATGACGGCAATCGAGGTGCACGACCTGCACAAGACCTATGGCGATGTTCA
>CAJAKT010000498.1 GCA_903940375.1 uncultured bacterium
CCGCCGCGGCAGACCGAGAGTGCGCGCGGGTGCGCGGCATGCACCGCAAGGTCGTCGGCACGTACGCGACGGAGCAGGGCCAGCGGCCGTACGCCGCGTCCGACCCCGATCTCCTGCGCTGGGTGCACATCGCCTTCACCGACTCCTTCCTCGCCACGCACCGCGTCTGGGGCGGTCCGATCCCCGGCGGCGACGATGCGTACGTCCGCGAGTGGGCCAAGGCCGGCGAGCTTGTCGGTGTCGTTGACCCGCCGCGTTCCGTGGCCGATCTGGAGCAGCAGCTCGCCGACTACGCGCCTGACCTGCGCGGCGGAGAGTCCGCGCTGGCGACGGTCGACTTCATCCGGCATGTCCCCGTGCCGCTCGCGGGCCGGCCCGCCTATGCCGTCCTGTTCGCCGGCGCCGTCTCCACGATGCCGGCCGAGCATCGACGGCTGCTCGAGCTGCCGAACCTGCCGCGGTCGGTCACCAAGCCGGCTGTTGGCGCGATCCTCGGCGGACTCTCCCTAGCTCTCGGCCCGGCATCACCGTCGCAGCGAGCCGCTCACGAGCGCGTCGAGTCAATCGGAAGGTAACCGGAAGGTTGGCGGAAGGTCCACGGAAGGTCGCTGCTGTTTCCTCGTAAGTGACCCCTGACGCAGCTGTGTCGCGGGCGTCGAGGCGAGGGAAGACAAATGTCGGCTATGCGACGCGTACGGCGTTGGACGGTTGCTGCGGTGACCATGTCCGTCGTGTCTGGGCTGATCGTGCTGCCGGCGGCACCTGCTGACGCGACGCCCATCACGCCGGCAGCCACACCCGCTCAGGGCCCGGCCATCGTTCCTGCTTCGACCCCTGCAGTCGTCCCGGCGGCCGCCCCGGCCTTCGTTGCGACGATTGCGCGGCCGTCCACCGCCAAGCTCCGCGCCGCCGCGACCGACGTCGCCGCCGCCGCACGCACCATCTCCCGCACCGCCCTGACCGGCGCCACTCCCATGCACGGCGCTCGCCCGGCATCGGCGGGCAGTCCCCGCATCGACCTGGGTACCGCGCGACCGATCGAGCTGGGGATCTCGCAGGGCAGTGCGGACCCGGCGTGCACGAGTGGCCGGAGCGGTCGCAAGGGCGTGGTCCGATTCGCCGGCCCGTCGGGTGTTGTCCTCGCCGGCCGCATCAGCTGCCAGTCGAATGGCGACTACACGATCTACGTGCTCGGTGGCCGCGGCACGGTGGGTGGCGTCAAGCTGCCGCCGGCCGCATTCGACGGCACCATCCGCTCACGCAACGATCGGGTGGCGGGCACCGTCACGATCGACATGCCGAACCATCCGCGCGTGGTGCCGTCCTGGCGGCAGACCGCGACGCTGACCATGACCTACCGCAAGGGTGAGTGGTCCGGTGACATCGAGGTCCGCGCGCGACGCGGCGCAAACTACCTGACGATGCAGGGCCCGCTCCTGGACGACGGCAGTTACCGGCTGGCGGCCAAGGGCGCCATCACCTTCGCCGGTGAGCGGATTCCGCTGCGCGGGTCGTACGAGAGCGACGGCTACCGGCGCTACGACAAGGCGTCCCGCCGGCTGGCTCGCGGGCGCGGGGCGACATGGTCGATCACGGGCGACGGCGAGCGCGGCACGATCGACGGCGTCCGCGTCCGGTCGCCCAAGATCGCGATGACCGAGGCCGAGCCGGGCGTGACAGGCGTCGTGACCCTGCTGATGCCCGATGCGATCAGGATTCGCACGAGGTTGGACTTCACCGACTCGGACAACTGGGTGCTGGGCGATGCGACGTCGTCCGTGGACGAATGGACGACGGAGCGCATCCCGGGGCTGACGGTCAAGCCATCCGTCATGACCGGAACCGTCACGACGCAGGACGGGGCCACGACGTGGGCCCTCGGTGCGCCGATGACTATGGTCGACGAGCAGGTCACGCTCGAGGGCACCTATACGTTCGTGACGAGCAAGAACTGGCGCCTGCGTGTCCTGCGCGCGACCGGTTCGATCCTCGGGGCACCGAGCCCGGTGGCCTTCCCGAGTGCCCTTGGTGACGTGATGATCACGCCTGCGTCGATCGC
>CAJAKT010000499.1 GCA_903940375.1 uncultured bacterium
CCCGGTCACCCGCCCCACGAGCCGAGCGCCAGCGAGGCGACGGACCCGGTCACCCGCCCCACGAGCCGAGCGCCAGCGAGGCGACGGACCCGGTCACCCGAAAGCGTCCGGGACAAATCGCGAATCCGGCCCCCTTTCCCCCGGTGCTCCGCTCTCCCGGTGCTCCGTCGGGTCAGCGACTTCGCCATGCGGGCGGCCGCGACACCCGCTACCGGATCTGCGTTACCCGACCGCCGTCCCCCCAGGCCCGGTCGGCGGTCAGCACCACCGCGTCAAGCCGCTCACCCAACGCCAGACAGAGTCGATCGCCGAGCGACAGGGCTGGCATCGCTCCACGCAGTCGCGCGCCCAGTTCGGCGTCCTGCTTGCTCACCGGCTCGACGGTGACCCCGCGGGCGACGAGAACGGCATCCGCCAGCCGCGCCTCGATGCCGTCGCCCAGCCGGGCCAGCACCTCCGACCAGTTCGCCGCGCCGATCGCGGCCCCGTCGAGGCTCCGCTCGACGACGTCAGACCCGGACTCGCCCTGCAGGTAGGCGAGCACGGCCGAGGCGTCCAGGACGGTCACGCGGTCTCGCGCGCGACGTCGGCGCGCCGCTCGGCCAGCAGTTCGGCCACGAGATCGCGACCCTCCAGCCGCGACCGCAGCCAGGTCAACGCCTCGTCAGCCGACATCACCAGCACCCCGGCATCTGTGTCGAGGGCCACGAGGGCCTGACCTGCTGCCCAGCCGTGACGCTCACGAACGGCAACGGGCATCACGAAACGACCGCGATCACCCAACGCGATCGCATGCGCCTGGTTCTCCGCCACGCCCCGAAGGTACCACTCGGTGCTGCAATGTGGGAATCTTGTTATCCGTTCCCACACGCTGGAGCCGAACGGTCAGACCGAGTGCGTATGCTGCCAGTGCACCTGCACCACTTGCGCGCCCCGGGTCGCCGCCCCTGCCGCCCGCAGCACGGAGATGACAATGGCCGAGACCAGCAGGAGCCGGGTAGCGGTCTCCCACGTGGCGCCCGCCGCGCCGAAGTCGAACGGGAACTCCACGAGAACCTCAGCGGCCACGATCAGGTCAAGCAGAGCGATCAGGTAGTCGCCCGCTGGCCGGAAGCGGCCGGCCCCGTCGGCCAGGTAGACCAGGTGCGCCACGAGGCGGGCGACGATGCACAGGTTGACCAGCCAGAGCAGGCTCCCGGCCGACGCGTCCAGGAACGGGATGGCATGCCAGCCCGGCAGGACGTTCAGGGCGAACAGGACCAGCAGCCACCAGACCTCGGCAACCACGTGGCCCACGACGCTGCCATTGCGACGCTGGGCAGGTCGGATCGGGCGACTCACATCTCGATACATCAGCTCGCCCCTTCCCGCCATCCCATCGGTGCTCACGACGGTGCCCCGCCTCACGGTTGGGGTATCGGCCGGGGACGTCCCTATCTGAACAGCCGGCCGGAACGGCGCCGCCCCGCCGCCTGCGGGTATCGGAACACCGGAGGCACATCCCGGCGACCCTTGGTAGTCTCGACGAAGGCGAGCACCCGACACCCCTCGTCCCGCTCGCGCCCCTTCTGAGGAGGAACCACCATGGCAATCGGCCCCGTCGACGTCTACGTCATCGGCTTCCCGGGCAACAAGTTCTCCGGCCAGATCGTGCCGGCCATCATGGAGCAGGTCGAGGCAGGCGTCATCCGCGTGCTCGACGTGCTGTTCGTCATGAAGGACGCCGAAGGCACTGTCGTCACCCTCGCGATCGAGGATCTCGATGCCGACGGCGCTGCCTTCGCCGAGCTCGACATCGCCTCCCCCGGCGCGCTGAACGATGAGGACGCCGACGAGGTGGCCGACGATCTCCCGCTCGACAGCTCGGCTCTGCTCATCGCGTACGAGAACATCTGGATGACCAACATCGTCCTGGCCTTCGCCGCGGCTGAAGCCGTCGTGATCAACCAGGTCCGCATCCCCGTCGACGTCGTCGCAGCCGTCATCGACGCCGGCTGAAACCGCCCCTCCACCAACCGAAAGAGGTATTCACATGGGTCTCATGCGCATGGCCGCCCGCACCGCCGTCGTTGCCGGCACCGCTACCGCGGTCTCCGGACGCGTCGCACACAAGCAGAACGAGAAGTACGCCGATCAGGCTGCCGCTCAGCAGGCTGCTGCGGCACCCGCTGCTCCGGCAGCGCCCGCCGAGGACGACTCGATGGCCAAGATCAAGCAGCTCGCCGATCTGCACGCGCAGGGCATCCTGTCCGACGAGGAGTTCGCGGCCGCCAAGGCCAAGGCACTCGGTATCTGAACGATGCACAACCCGTGAGCGCGGCCGAGGCCTACTCACGGCTGGCAGGGGTCTACGACGAACTCGTCGTGGACCCCTGCTTCGCTGAGTGGGCCGATTTCCTCGCATCACTCTGGGCGGCGGACCCCGATGGGGTGCACACCGTCCTGGATGTCTGCTGCGGCACCGGGCTGATGGCCGCCGAGCTGATCCCGCGCGGCATCAGCGTCGTCGGTATCGACGCCTCGCCCGACATGCTCGATCGCGCACGGGTGCTCCTCGGCCCGGACGTCCCACTCACGCAGGTGGTCCTGCCGGACCTGCCCCTCGAAGGCTTGTTCGACGCGGCCATCTCGACTTTCGACGGGCTCAACTACCTGACCCCCGACGACTTCGCCCTGACCCTCACCAGAGTGGCCCGGCGGCTGCGCCCCGGCGGCTGGCTCGTCTTCGACCTTCACACCGACGCCATGATGGCGTTCGCGGCCGAGCATCCCGACATCCATGGCGAGGATGCGGATCGTCGGTTCGTCGTCCACAGCGACGTCGATCGATCCGCACGCACCATCGATGCATCCATCTCCCTCACCGGGCCGTCGGCGGACTCATCATTCGTCGAGCACCACCTGCAGTACGTGCACAGCGACGAATACGTGACCGAGTCGCTGAGCTCAGCGGGCCTCGACCTGCTCACCGTGACGGATGAGTACACGCACGTTCCGGCCAGCGAGAAGACCCTGCGCGCAACGTGGATCGCGCGCCGACCGTGACCTGCTTCGTCGTCCTGCTCCGCGGGATCAATGTCGGCGGCCGCAACCGGCTGCCGATGGCCGACCTGCGAATGGCCCTGACATCAGACGGCCTCGACGACGTCCGCACCTACATCCAGAGCGGCAACGTCGTGCTGAACGCATCAGCCCGCTCCGCAGACGTCGTCGGCGCACGAGTGCGGGCCGTGATCGCGCGCGAGTTCGGCCTCGACGTGCCAGCCATCGCGCTCGACGCTCAGACCCTCATCAGGATCATCGCCGCCAACCCCTACCCCGCAGAGGCCGACCACCGCCGACTGCATGCCATCGTGCTGCCGCATCCCCCGGACACCCCGGCCCTGGTCTGGCTGGCGGAGCGTCAGGCCGCTGCCACCGCCGCCAGGAGCGACGACACCGTGACCGTCATCGACCGCACCGCCTACCTGCACACGCCCGCGGGCTTCGGCGCCAGCAAACTCGCCGCGACCCTCACCTCGAGCCGTGGCCCGCTCGCCGAAGGAACCGCACGCAACTGGGCCACCATGACGGTGCTACGGGAGATGTGCACCGCCTGATCTCGAGTCCGAGGTGGCCGGATCGAGCGATCCGTGTTCCCATGGTCCCTATGTCCGATCCTGACACCGACGTCGAGCCGCCCCGCGGAACGCCCGTCGGGCGACGGATCGTGCTCGGCATGCTCGGACTCGGTGCCGTCGGCGTGGCGACCGGACGCTGGCTGTCCGACGGGGTGACCGAGGTCGTCGCTTCCACCGCGCCCGGCCTCGCAAACGTGCTGCCAGCCACGGGCGGCTTCCGCATCTACACGGTCACGAGCGGCTACCCCGAGTACGACCCGGCCACGTATCGACTCGCCGTCAACGGACTGGTTCGCGATGAACTGTCGCTGAGCCTCACCGACCTGGCCGCCCTGCCGCAGACGGGGATCACCAAGGACTTCCAATGCGTGACGGGATGGCGCGTGGCGAATGTGCCGTGGTCCGGGGTGCTGCTGCGCGACGTCCTCGATGCTGCGGGAGTTGAACCTGCTGGCGCCGCCCTTCACTTCACCTCCTTCGACGGGGTCTACACCGAATCGCTGACGATGGAGCAGGGCATGGCCCCCGATGTCCTCGTGGCCACGTCAATGTTCGGTGCACCGATCCAGGAGAAGCACGGCGCACCCGTGCGCCTCTACGTCGTCCCGATGTACGGGTACAAGTCGCTGAAGTGGCTGTCCGGCATCGAGGTTGTTCGCGACGTCATTCCCGGCTACTGGGAGCAGCTCGGCTACGACGTCGATGCGTATGTCGGAGCCTCGAACGGGCGCAGCGATGACCCTGTCGTCTGATCGGCCCGCCTCGTTCGTGCGCTTCAGCACGGCCGAGCGATGGGTGCACCGCACCCTGGGCATTCTCATCCTCATCCTCATCGCCACTGCGGCACTTCTGTTCATCCCCGATCTCGGTGGCCTGGTGGGCAACCGGCAGACCGTGCGCATGATTCACGAGATCGCCGGCTTCGTGCTGCTGATTCCGCTCCTGCTCGCGCTCCTGTCCCGTGCCTTCCGCGACGATGCGGGGCGGCTGAACCGATTCCGGCCCACCGACTGGCAGTGGCTGCGCAGCCGCGACCGCCGTTCGGGCCGCATTCCGGTAGGCAAGTTCAATGCCGGACAGAAGCTCAACGCCGCGTTCTCGCTCGGCGCGATCCTCGTGCTGTTCCTGACGGGCACGATGATGTTCTTCAGCAGCTACTTCCCCGACGCCCTCCGCACCGGCGCGACGTTCGTGCACGACTGGCTCTCGCTCGCGTTCATCGTCGTCGTCGTGGGCCACATCTACATGGCATTCAACGACGCGACAGCTCGCCTGGGGATGCGCACCGGCTCAGTTCCGGAGAGCTGGGCCCGCCGCGAGCACGGCGAATGGGCGACCGAGGAGCTCGGCTCGCCGGTCGTCGACTAGTTCGCAGCGATCTCCGCGACCCCGGCCACGAGACGGTCGACGTCGGCAGCGTTGGTATACGGAGCCAGGCCCGCCCGAACGGCACCC
>CAJAKT010000500.1 GCA_903940375.1 uncultured bacterium
CACGAGCAGGGTCAGCAGCATCGCCAGCAGGCCAACAGACGCCCCGATGAGCTCCGGCCACCGCAGCAGCACGCCGACGACGACACCGGCGATGCCCAATGCGGCAACAACCCGAAGACAGAATCCGATCTCCGTGCGCCCCCCGGTCGCTGTGGTCATGACGGTTGCGGCGCCGGTACGGATTCGATGATGCCGGCGACCACGAACTCGGCCGTCACGTTGCGGGCCTCGGCATCGGCATCGAGCACCAGTCGGTGCGCGAGCACCGCGACGGCGAGAGCCTGAACATCGCCGGGTGTCACGAAACTGCGCCCGTGCATCAGTGCCCGTGCCCGCACGGCGCGCAGCAGCGCTACCGACCCACGCGGGGATGCACCCAGGGTCACTCCCGCGGCCGACCGCGTGGCCGCGACCACCCGCACGATGTAGTCGGCCACCTCCGGCTCGACGGCAACCTGTGCCGCTGCCTGGATCAGGTCGACGATTTCGAACGCGTCGATGACGGCGGTGATCGACGAGACCAGGGCCCCGGTGTGATGGTCCTGCACGATCTCGACCTCGGACGCGTGATCCGGGTAGCCGATCGAGGCGCGCATCAGGAACCGGTCGAGCTGGGCTTCCGGCAGCGGGTATGTCCCGGCCATGTCCACGGGGTTCTGGGTGGCGATGACCATGAAGGGGGAGGGGAGCAGGTGGGTGGTGCCGTCGACGGAGACGGTGCGCTCCTCCATCGCCTCGAGCAGCGCCGCCTGCGTGCGCGGCGACGCGCGGTTGATCTCATCCGCGAGCACCACCGATGCGAACACAGGACCCGGGTGGAACTCGAAAGTCGTTGTCGCCTGGTGGAAAACAGACACCCCGGTGATGTCGCTGGGCAGCACATCGGGTGTGAACTGGATGCGGTTCCATGGGACACCGACCGCCGCGGACAGCGCACGGGCCAGTGACGTCTTGCCAACACCCGGCACGTCGTCGAGCAGCAGGTGTCCCTCGGCCAGCAAGCACACCATCGCGAGGTCGACCACCTCGGCCTTGCCGCGGATGAATCCGTTGACGGCCGACGTGACCGCTGTCACCTGCTCGGCGACGGACGGTGCGGCGAGTTTGCCCGTAGCGGTTGTCACAGGCCCATGTTACGTTGCATACTCGCAACGCAACAGTGTTCCGCGGGGAATTCCCGGCAAGGCCTTGGGGGAGGTGCCGATGACAGCGATCGACGAGCAGCGGCATATCGCCCAGCAGCACGCTGTGACCCCCGGACTGGATCCGGAGCTTGACCGGGAACTCGACCGTGAGGAACTCGAACGCCTCCGCCAGCGCGTCGAGGATCTCGAGCTCACTGTGCAGGAGTACCGCAACCAGATGAGCAAGGTGCTCACGAGCGCCTCCTGGAAGCTCACCAGCCCCATCCGCGCCACCGCATCGCGTGCCCGCACCGCCAAGGTCAAGGCGCGGCGAGCAGCCAGGCGCATCAGGAACCGCAAGAGCACGACCAGTGATCACAAGGTCCTCACCGCTGGCCTGTTCATGCCCAAGCTCACCGACCTCCCAGACACCAGCCCACTGCGCCAGAAGATCGACGTCAACACCCTGCGCCGCCCGCCGGAGGCCGACGGCCCGCTCCACCGCCCCGAGGGTGATCCCACCGTCCTCGTGGTGGCGCATGTGCACTACCCGGAACTCTGGGGTGACATCGACGATCGGCTGTCGCGCATGCCCGGTGCCTTCGACCTCATCGTGACCATCACCGAGGGCACGGCCGAGCAGGCGGTGCCCACGATCCTGCAGCGTCACCCCAAGGCCCGCATCGAGATCGTCCAGAACAAGGGCCGCGACTGGGCCCC
>CAJAKT010000501.1 GCA_903940375.1 uncultured bacterium
CCATGTGGCGGAGACAATGCGCCCTCTCCCGATCGAGTCCGTTGCCGGGACGCCAGGTTTTGTCCGCGGCGTGTCCGTCATCCGTGGCATGCCGACGCCCGTCGTTGATCTCAAGGCGCTCCTGGAGAACGGCGAAAACAGCGCCAGCTACGGTCGCTTTGTGATCCTGAAACTGGATGATCGGCGCGTGGCCATTGGCGTGGATAGCGTTGTCGGATTGAGAAATCTGGATTCGGCCCAGTTGGGTGAGTTGCCGCCTCTGCTGCGAGATGTCGCCTTCGACCTCATTGAGGCGATCGGCACCCGCGACGCGCAACTCTTGGTTGTGCTGCGCGCTACGCGCATAGTTCCAGATGAAGTCTGGACAACCCTCGCAGCGGCGGAAGCGACGCAATGATGCCAGTCCTCAACCGAACCGATATCGAGCAGTTTCGGACTATCGTTACCCGTCATCTCGGGCTGCAGTACGAGGATGGAAAGCTCGACTACCTGGCTGATGTCATACGTCAACGAATGCTGTGCGTGGGCCGTGCCCGTTTTGAGTCCTACTCGGCCTACCTTGATCATCTGAATGCTTCGCCCAAGGGGTCCGCTGAGTGGCGGGCACTTGCCGAACAACTCACGGTCAACGAAACGTTCTTTTTCCGCAATGCCGACAACTTCCGGGCGTTTGCCGAGATTATTCTTCCCGAGCGAATTCGCGCCAAGACCCAGACGAAGCAACTTCGCATCCTCTCGGCCGGCTGTGCCTCGGGTGACGAGCCGTATTCATTGGCCATCATGGTGCGCGAGGCGTTGCCCGATCTCGATGACTGGGATGTGCAGATCATTGGCATTGACATCAACCCGGCGATCCTCATCAAGGCGACCCAGGCCCGCTACTCCGAATGGTCGCTGCGGGCGACATCAGAGGACGTCAGGCGCCGCTATTTTCGGGCAGACGGCGCGGACTTCGTGCTTGCGCCTGCCATCCAGAAAATGGTGAGCTTCGAGGAGCGTAACCTCGTCGATGAAGACCCTCTGTTCTGGGAGTCACTCGCTTGCGACGTGGTCTTTTGTCGCAACGTGTTGATGTACTTCACCCCCGAAAAAGCCCGTGGTGTCGTTCGCCGCATCAGCCAGGCGCTGCTTCCACGCGGATTTTTGTTCCTCGGTCATGCGGAAACACTGCGGGGAATCACGCCCGAGTTCCATCTTTGCCATACGCATGACACGTTCTACTACCAGCAGCGTGATGCCTCTGACGTTGCCGCAACGGCTACTTGGGGCACCCCTTCCGGGGAGCCAGCGGAAGATTTCCTGCCAGCGGTCGTCGAATCGACGGCGTACTGGGTCGATGTCATTCAACATGCCGCGACGCGAATCGCCACGCTGGCCGATGCCCGAACGCATTCGCCAGACCAGGCCGCGCCACAGGTCACGCACACCCATCCGGCGAGTCAACCCGCCGTAACGGCGGCCCCGCGCACCTGGGACCTGAGTCTGGTGCTTGAGGCCGTGAGGCAGGAACGCTTTGCGGACGCGCTGGAGCTCATCGGCTCGTTACCTGCGGATTCCCACGAGGACCCCGACGCGTTGCTTCTGCGCGCAGTTCTGCTCACAAACCACGGCAGGCTCAATGAGGCCGAGGAAGTCTGCCGCCGTCTTCTCGCGCTTGATGAGCTCAATGCAGGCGCCCATTACCTCATGGCCCTGTGCCGCGAACATGACAGCGATGCGGGCGGTGCCATCGAGCACGGGCTGACCGCCATCTATCTCGACCCCGGTTTTGCCATGCCCCACCTGCACTTGGGAATCCTGGCCAAGCGCTCGGGCGATGCCACCACCGCGCAGCGTGAACTGGGGCAGGCGCTGGTCCTACTTGCCAGTGAGGATGCCTCCCGCATTCTGCTGTTCGGCGGGGGCTTCTCGCGGGACGCACTCCTGCAGCTCTGCCGTACTCAGTTGCACTCCGCAGGAGGTGAAGGATGAACCAGCGACTCAACGACAGCATCGAAGACAACAAGGCGGCCCAGCTTCGCCAAGCCTTCGACCGCACGTTCGCCTTGCCACCATCACTGGCATCGCCGGAGGTCGAAGACCTGCTCACGATTCGCGTGGCGGGGGATTCCTATGCCATTCGTCTTCTCGATATCGCCGGAATTGTCACTGGACGCAGAGTCGTTTCCGTCCCTTCGGTGACGCCCGACCTGCTTGGTCTGGCGGGCATCCGCGGCCCCGATGCCCTGCTGGCGACGGATGCCTTGCGCGCGATCGTGGAGATCGATCCGCAGACGGGCCTGATCACGCGGCGGTTCAGTGCGGGCATTACGAATCTGTACGGACTTGCGGTGGTCGACGGCCAGATCTACGCCGGCACGAGCACGGTTCCCGGGTCCGTCACGGTGTATTCGCGATACGGCGTGCCGCAGCGGACGCTGCCGACGACCGTGGAGACGTACGCCCTGGGCGGCGACGAC